>JAEZVR010000127.1 GCA_023420715.1 Bacillota bacterium
CACCCAATAATAAAAAGGGGAAAGCTTGGAGCACAATACCCATAAAAATACTAATCCATTTATCGATAGGGATCACCTTCAACTGAAGCACCGGACGCACAACAGCCCAAAGAATGACCATGATCAACAAACCCAAAATAAGCGTATTCACAGGATGCAAAGGCGGCGAAGCTAACGTGCGCAACGTTTTGCCGAATTGATGCATCGGCAAAATCGGTCTACGACCAATCGTCCGACGAATCGCTTTTTTGACGCGTGGGAAGTCGCCGCCGCGGACAACAACAACATCAGCCGACATCAGCTGATCTGCAGCCGCGCGATTTTGCTGCAAATTAAAGGCCTGAAAATGCGCCCCATCCACCAAATGCAAAACCGATTGAATACGAATCACATCATTTAAGCCACCAGCAGACTGATCCCTGCACAGATAATCATAGAAAGTCTGGAACGAAGACAGACCATTCCACTCAATCCAACACTCATCATAAACAACTGTTGAGTCCTCTATAAATTGGCGCAGCTGTAAACAGGCTGCTTTTGGATCTGCATCCCATGTTCTTTTTGAGATATAGATTGCCGGCACATGGTCTTGCAATGCGGTTTGCCCTTTTTCGAACTGCACCACAAGAACCTTGCGCCCCATCCGAATGCGTTGCTTGAGGCATTGATTCAAATATGTGGTTTTTCCTGATTCTAAAAACCCTGTGACGACAAAAGTCGTCAATCGCTTTTGTTGCATGTCATCCTTTCATTGCCCTGTTCAAACACGGTTGAAAACAATGGCGCAGTGCTTCTTCATCCAGTTGCTGTCCGATAAACATCAACTGATGTCCCTTTAATTCGGTTGAACGATGTTTTAAAGATCCCGGCGTATATTGCCATTCAAGATATCCAGTTGCACTCGGTGTAATGCCTTTTGCACGTATGATACCCCAAGATGGCTGTCGCTCAATTGTCACAAAACAAGCCCGCAAGATCTCTGGATCTATCGGCTGCTCAAAAGATAAGGTTATGCTTTGTAAAGTCTGATCCGTTTCTGCATGATGAGAAACGACTGATTCTGCCCCATGCTTGTGCTGAAATTTATGAACTTGCTGTCTTTTTTGAACAGCGGTTAATTTTTTCGCTTTAAATCGCCCAACAACAGATTTTGACGCTTCAAGCACATCCGTTGTTTCTGCGGATGACCCATTTAAATCCACCTTTTTTATCTCACGCTGATGAATTCGCTCGGTCAATCTGGCGCCATATGCGTCCAAGTCTGTCACAAAATAAAGATCTGGTCGAATCCTTGTGATCATTTCTTTGGCCTCTGCTGCCAGTTCAGGGTTTTCGTCCAAATGGCTTAAATAGACTTCTTCTGTAGACATGATCTGATCATCAAAAAAATCGCCAAAATTCTCATGATGAAGGGCGACGCGAGAAACATCCACAACCGTTAATACCCCTATAATATCTAAGGGTACCCATTGATTGGCTTTTTTAAGCCACTTTAAAACATCGGATAATTTTCCCAAACCTGAGGGTTCTATCAACAAGAGCTGTGGCGCATGGGTTTGAACAATATTCCGAATGGCCTGAACAAATTCACCCGTCAATGTACAACAAATACAGCCATGGTTTAAGGACTGCACAGTATACCCATCCGCCGCAAGTTTCATTGCGTCTAAGGCAACATCGCCAAAATCATTCTCGATCAACGCAACCCGATATCCTTTTAACGATGTATTCAAAAGCGCTTGTATCACGGTGGTTTTACCAGCACCCAAAAAACCGGATACCAAGACAACAGATGTTTCTGATGCCCGCTGAGACCCCTTTTGAGCCATCTGTTTTCTTTGCTTGAGCATCGACCAGCCTCCCTTTGTGAGATAACCCATTTTATCAGCAATCTTTTGCCCAATTTTGTCCGTTTATGAAAGAATACAGCAAAAATATGATCGCTTTGTAACATCAAAAAGGTGAACCCTTCGTCTTAAGGATCACCCGCCGCCTGACGAATCAGCGCACGATTATATAAAAACATCAACAAAAAAGCCAAGAAAATGAGCCCCATGCCAAGCCATGCCGCCCAGGTAGGCCATTCATTTAGAACCAGTATGCCCAAGATGGCAGAGATCACCACCATGGCATAATCGAAGATGGAAATTTGGTTGGGTTTTGCAAAAGCATAGCCAAAGGTAATGCCGTATTGCCCAATCAAGGCACCCAACCCAACGCCGATCAACAAGACCCATTGACGTCCATCCATCGGTTTAAAATGATGGATCAGATTTGGCACCAGTACCAAGCACGAAAAACCGGAAAAAAATGCAATGATAAAAGAACCATTCATCCCTCGTTGCGTGAGGTAATGGACACAGGTATAAGCAGCTCCCGCGCAAAAACCTCCGGCAACACCCACAAGGATGGGCAGTATATGCGCTATACCAAAAGCTTGGATATCTCCGCCGGACAAAAAAGTGACGCCAATAAAAGCCAGGCAGAGCCCACCCCATTGCGCCCGATTCACCTTTTGTTTAAGGCAAAGCGCAGACAATAAAATCGTAAAAAAAGGCGCCAGTTTATTTAAAACGGCCGCATTGCCCACAGGCATATGATCGACAGCATAAAAATTACATAAAATACCGATGGTCCCCATTGTTGCCCGCACAAGCAACCAAAAAAGATTTTTCTTAGATCCAATAAACGACTCATGCGGTTTGGATCTGCGACGCATTTGAAGGCAAAAGACGAGAAGAGATACCAGAAAGGCAATCGCATTCCGAAAAAAAGATTTCTGATACGTCGGCAAATCACCCGCTAATCGGACGAAGAGGTTCATCAGCGCAAAACCGAGCCCAGAAAGGATCATGCAAAAAACCCCTAGTGAAAAGGAAGATCGTTGTTTAACCATCACCACAAACCTAAAACATGCTGCATGAGCAAACTGACACCAGCAATGGCAATCCAGCAAATTAAACCTTGCACAATGGGTTTAGCACCGGATTTAATCAAATGAACCAAATGCGTATTCAGTCCAATAGCAGACATCGCCATCACAATAAAAAACTTGCTCATCAGCTTACAATAACCAAATAACGTATGACAAACCGCTAAAAAGCCTGGCATCACGCCTTGCGCAGCACCAGCTTCAACCAAAGTTGTAATGAGCGAGGCAAGCACAAACCAGATAATAAAAAACGGGAAAGATTTTTTAAGGGAAAAACCCTCTTCTGCCTCGGCATTTCCAGCTAATTTTTTGGCTTTACGGGCCTGATAGACCGAAAGCACCAGCGTAATCGGAATAATGGCCAGTGTCCTGGTAAGTTTAACAATCGTGGCGGTATCTAAAACAGCTGTTCCTGTGCCGTGAAGCGTATCCCACATGGAAGCTGCCGCTGTTACAGAAGAGGTGTCATTGACAGCTGTGCCGGCAAAAAGACCAAAGCCTTCATTCGTCAAGCCCAAATAAGCCCCTAAAGTTGGAAAAATCAGTGCCGCAATCACATTAAACAAAAAGATAACCGAAATGGACTGTGCGATGGTTTTGTCGTCAGACTGGATAACTGGTGCCGTGGCCGCGATCGCAGAACCGCCACAAATCGATGAACCGACCCCCACCAAAAGTGCCACTTGTGCGTCATGCTTTAACAATCGCCATAAAAGATAACTAACCACCAACGCAGTGGTAATCGTCGAAAGAATAATGGGCAAACTCATCCAACCTACTTCTGCAACCATCTGCAAATTGAGGCCGAATCCCAATAGCACAACCGCCAATTGGAGAATTTTTTTGCTCACAAAATTAATGCCAGGCTGTACAAGGCGTTTATGCGGGATAAGCAAGGTAACCAACATCCCAATCAATATCCCAAAAACTGGTCCACCAACAACAGGTACAGCCTTGCCTAAAAACCAAGACGGCACGGCAATCGCTAGGCAAAGAATAAGACCTAGCCCTTTTTCCTTAATAAAAACCATATTCCAGCCCCTTTCGCAATCCCCCTATAGATCTTTTAATACTGTGGTACAATTTTTCACGAAATTCAAGTAGAGATCCATTTATTGGAGATAATAATCATGATTTGTCAAACAGAATTTATCGAATTTTTAGCTGAACTCATTCGTATTCCCAGTGTCAAGGGCAAGCCCACATCCGATGCGCCTTTTGGGCAAGAAACACTCGACGCACTCACCTGCTTTCTAAATCGGGCGCAACAAGATGGCTTTCGCACCAAGCAATTGGACGGCTATTGCGGCTGGATCGAGTTTGGTCCAGAAGATGCCCCCATTATTGCAGCGGCCTGCCATTTAGATGTTGTCCCAGTTGGCGATTGGGCAGACGCCTTTACGCTCAAACAAGAAGGGGATTATCTCATCGGGCGCGGTGTTTCTGACGATAAGGGCCCTGCGGTCGCCACTTATTTTGCCCTTAAGGCATTGAAAGACAGCGGGTACAGCCCTAAGCATCGCTTGCGTTTAATCCTCGGTTTAGATGAAGAGTCCGGGTCAGCCTGCTTGGCTCATTATGTCGCGGTTGACGAAATTCCCATCGCCGCTTTTACGCCAGATGCCGATTTCCCAGTCATTCATGCAGAAAAAGGCCGCTTAGGGGTTCGTATCGATTGGCAGGATCAAAGCCCTCTTACCTTCAATCATCAACCCGTCACTCAAATATCTGGCGGCACCGTTCCCAATATCGTACCCGCCGCTTGTACCATTATCTGTGGGGATCAAGAAACCATCTTTACCGGGAAAGCCGCACACGGTTCGACACCTGAGGTTGGTGAAAATGCCATTATCAAAGCACTTAAAGCTTTAGAAGCAGAAAATCCAACGCATCCGATCATCCAAACCATCCTTTCTCGAATTGGCGATCACATTCATGGCGAAGCCTTAGGCCTTTCGATCACAGATGAAGGCACGGGTTACTTGACCATTAATCTTGGCACCCTGCAATTTCGTGAAAACCACGGCGAGATGATGCTCGACATTCGATACCCACACCAAACACCGGTCGAAACCTTAATAACTTGCTTGCATCAGATAGCTCAAGAAAGTCATGGCGAATTAGTCATTCAAGACATCAGTCCCGTCTTGTACCTGCCGATGGATCATCCCCTCGTCCATACCTTAAATCAGGTCTACAACACCTATATGAACGAAACGCTAAAACCACTGGCCATTGGTGGGAATACCTACGCAAAACATCTCCCCAATACCGTTGGCTTTGGAGCGGTCTTTCATGAACAGGATGTAAAAATGCACCAAACTGGCGAACAAGCTAAACTCAGCGAACTGATGGCCTGTATCGATATCTATCGCGAAGGGTTTACAGCGCTCGATACGGTTTACCATCACCTTCCCTGACAAACAAAAAAACCGGATGTCCATAGGGCATCCGGTTTTTGATCATATCAACTTCGTTTAAGCTTCCTCAGTCTCGTTAAATGCCTCTTGAATTTTTTTGGCATCTTCATCGGAAATAACAGGCTGGACATTGTCTGCGGCATCGTCCGAATAAGAAGTTGGCAGAGGTTCTTCTTCTGCAGCGTCTTCTGGTGCATCTTCAAAAACAACACCATTCAATGGGGTATCAATCGGATTGACATCCTTAATACTGACACTGACACGGCGGCTTTCGTTGCTCACTTCGATGACGCGAGCTTCAACTTCCATGCCTTCTTCCAGCACATCATTTGGCTTGGTCAAACGGCGGTTGGAAATTTGCGAAATATGGCAAAGTGCATCGACACCTTCTTCAATTTCAATAAAGGCACCAAAGGCAAACAAGCGTACCACTTTACCCTTAACCGTTGAGCCCACAGGGAAACGTTCTTCGATATTGTGGTATGGATCGTCTTCAATGCGCTTATAACCCAACGAAATGCGTTTTTTCTCCTTGTCAAAATCCTTGACATAGACCTGAATGCTGTCGCCCACTGCGACCACTTCAGACGGATGCTTAATGCGATTCCAGGACAATTCAGAAATATGTACCAAACCGTCAACGCCACCGATATCCACAAAGGCACCGAAATCGGTTAAGTTGCGCACAACACCGTCATAAATATCACCGACTTCAATGCTGCCCCACACTTCGTCTGCACGCTCTTTGCGTTCTTGGCTCAGCAAGACTCGACGAGAACCAGACACACGCAAACGGCGCTTTTCTGCATCGAATTGTGTAATCAAAATATCGAAATTTTGACCCTTATATGGTTCGAGATCATCGACAATGTTCAACTCAATCTGGGTGCGGTGAATATATACATCCACACCACCATATGTCGCGATTAAGCCGTCCTTAACAACATTAACCACCTTGACATTAATCGGTGTTTTATTTTTGAAGGCTTCTTCGACCAAGGAACGATTTTTAATGAAGTCCACTCTGGATTTGGAGAGATTGATCTCTTTACCCATATCTGTTTGACGAATCGATTTAACATAGACGTCGATTGGCGTTCTGTTCTCGATTGCTTCGTCCAAATTAAAATCTTCCTCTGTAAACTCACGACGTGGAATCCGACCCTCTGTCTTGTCCTTAACATCGACATATACATAGTCGGCGTCATAGCGAACAACAACACCTTCTACTGTAGCACCGCGGTGTAATTGCGGGATATTGTCAATGAAATCTGTAAAGCTGACATCATTGGCGTCTGATTCAAACGCTTGTCCCATGTTCGTTTCGTTTTCTGTCATTCTGTGAAAAACCTCCATGATCATACTTTTGGGAGTAGACGCACCTGCCGTTATGCCGATTCTGAATCCAGCCCAAGACCGAGTGGTTATCAGGCGGGTCAAATCGTCCATACACTCAATCAGATAAGTCTGCTCACAAATGCTACGGCATGTATCAAGAAGTTTCACTGTATTAGAACTGTGTTGACTACCAATAACTAACATTACATCGGATTGAGCGGCCAATTGACCTGCTTCCCTTTGTCGTCTATCCGTAGCATTACATATTGTATCAAAATAATGCAAATGATCAAATTTATTCTTTAAATAAGCTAAAATTTCGTCAAATACAGCAAAAGAAAAGGTGGTTTGTGCCACAATTGTCCATAAATCGTGGGATAAATCCAGATTTTTAGCTTCTTCTAAAGAAGAAATCACCACAGCTGAGTGTTCACAAGCGCCATTGATGCCTTGAACTTCTGGATGATTTGGATCGCCGACCAACAAAATTTTGTGGCCAGCAGAAAAGGCTTTGTGAACGATTTGGTGGATATGATTCACATAACCACAGGTACAATCGACCAATTCGCAATCAATCGCATCAAACTGAGCACGAACCTGAGGGGAAATGCCATGGGCCCTGATAATGACCACACTGCCCGCCTCTGCCTGCTGCGGGTTTTCGAGCAAGATGACACCGCGCTGTTTGAGATCACCCGTCACCAATGCATTGTGGATCAATTCCCCAAACATATATATTTTTTTATCTTGATAGGCCGGATTTTCCAAAAGCTGATATGCCGTTTGCACTGCGCGGTGCACACCCGAACAAAAGCCTGCCGACTTTGCCAATACCACACTCATACTTCACCTCGAACCTGAGCCAATACGGCTCGCTGTTCAGGTAATAAATCTGACTCTGCTTTGACAAAACTTGGTCGTTCCTTGCGCACCACCCATTCATCCAAACGATAAAGATATTGCATTAAATCGTTAACCAATTTTGTTTTTTCACCCTTTGCGACATCCTTTATATAAAACGGGCGATCGCAGACAATTTTCAGACCTGATCTAAACCTAAAATCTCCAATCAGCGCCATGGGTACAATCGGAACATTCATTTTTAAAGCAAAATGAATGACACCTTCGCGCGATTGATGTTGCGCACGCGCAGACGGATCTGCAACCCTTGTACCCTCCGGAAAAATAGCCACCAAATGATCTGTTTTTAAGTGGCTCATAATGGTGCGCACAGACGAAAGCATGGGTTCGTTTCGATCAATCGGTATGGCACGCCACCAGCGCATAATCCAGCCAAGGATGGGCTTTTCAAACAGCTCTTTTTTTGCCACAAAATAGACCCATCTGTCATACGGCGACAAAACCGCTGGAATATCAAAGTAGCTGATGTGATTACAGACAATCAGCG
>JAEZVR010000135.1 GCA_023420715.1 Bacillota bacterium
CTATAAAACGGTGCCTCGGATGAAAACTATTGTTTGGGAGCCTTTTCCCGAAAATCGAGTGATGGATTTTTGAGCATAACCTGGGTGGATTGATCCACGGATTGGGAAATAAAAACATTACCGCCAATCACAACATGTTTTCCGATCACGGTGTCTCCGCCGAGAATGGTTGAACCGCCATATACGGTAACATAATCGCCGATTGTCGGATGGCGTTTAATATTGCGCAGTTTTTGTCCGCCAGATGTGGACAGCGCCCCTAAAGTAACGCCCTGATATATTTTGACATGATGACCAATTACGGTGGTTTCGCCGATGACCACACCAGTTCCATGGTCGATAAAGAAATACGGTCCAATTTCTGCCCCCGGATGAATATCGATGCCGGTTAAGCTATGGGCGTATTCACTAATCATACGTGGTATAAGCGGGACGCGTAATAAATAGAGTTCATGTGCAGTGCGATGACAAAATAAAGCCAAAATGCCTGGATAAGATAAAACGACATCGGCATATGATCTTGCAGCTGGATCGCCATCGTAGGCGGCTTGTACGTCAGTATTCAGGGGCTCTTGAACATGAGGGAGACGTTGCAAAAATTGTGTGACAATCGTTTTTGCGCGATCGTTCTGGGCTTCGTTACAGCAAGTTTCCGGGTGTGCGCCAGAGCGAATACTATGGCAAAGCGCCAATTTAACCTGTTGGGTGAGCTTGTGGGAGATCGCGCTCATCCGGCTCCCAATATAAAAAGGCATTTCGGCATCACGGATATTTTCTTTAGAAAAGTATCCGGGAAAAAGCAGGTCCCGAAGGATGTCGATGATTTCAATCACTTTACGTCGTTGCGGTAAAAAATCAGTGTCTTTTTCAACCAAATGCGGATGTGCTCGGTAGCTTTCTCCCATTTTGGAGACTGCTTCAGCCAGCCATGGATCAGTTTGCGACATAAATCCTCCGAAATGTACTAGGTGTGCTGTTCATTTGATGACGTTGTATCCGATGGACCGCTTGTGCATATGGGATCGAAGTGTTGATGAAACAGTGATTCAATTGCTGATTCACAATCTTGAACATAACGACAATAGGTGGCTACAAATTCTTCTCCCTTTTGTGTGAGATAAGCTTGTCCACCGCCTTTGCCGCCATGCTGGCGCGCCACAATGGGACAGTCCATTTGATCTGCAATATTATTTAGGATTTTCCATGCTTTTGAATAGGATAATCCCATGCGTTCACTGGCCTGACGTACACTTCTGGTTTCGCGTATGAGCAGGAGAAGTTGATGTGCGCCTGGACCGTAAAATACAGCATCCGCCGCAAGCCTCAATTTATTGACGGGTCGGATGGTTTGTGAGCTATCTCCAGTTTTGGATGCAGTTTCTTTCATGCTTTCATTATGCGTTCAAATGGTATGTCGTGCAAGGTTGGAAAAATAGGTCTTGCCGTTTAAGCTGTTTTGGTCTGATCTGCTTGATTCAGTGCCTTGTTTTCGAGCTTTAATTGCTGAAAACGCGCTCGGTTTAAGCGCCCCTCCCAGCGGTCGACATATATCGCGCAGATCATGGCGCCGGCAACGTTAAGCATGGTTCGCCCCATATCAATGATCGGATCAATACCAAAGACCGCACCAATTGAGGACATTGCTCCGCCGTAGCCCAAGCCGTTAAGGTTGACCGTCGCGGCAATGGTTGCTGTTCCAGGTACGCCGGCAATACCAATCGAGCTTATGGTGATGACGAGTACCACAGTGACATAGAAAGTCAAATCCATTGGCGCCCCAACTGCAGAGGCCACGATAACGGCCAACATCGCGGGGAAAACGCCAGCACAACCATTCATGCCAATCGAGGTTCCAAGCGTTGCCACAAAATTGGCACTCTCTTCAGAAACGCCTAATTTATCCTGTAAGGTTTCTAGTGTATAGGGTAAAGTGCCCACACTCGACCGCGAAGAAAAGGCAAAGAGTAAGGTTGGGAAGGCTTTTTTAAAGAAAGCCCAAGGCGATAAGCCTACGAAGAGTAACATGATCAGATAGACGAACATCATTAAAATGACGGCCACATACAATGCCAGAACGAAGCCCAGAAGCCCGAGAATCACTTTTATACCGTGTTGAATGATGGTCGTTGCCACAAGGGGCATAATGGCATAGGGCATGAATTTTATAATATTAATCATAACCGTATGAATTAAGGTTTTGAGTGCATTTAGTCCAGTGATGATGGGCTGGATTTGGATGGGTATTTTGACCAGCAGAAAACGAATGGCGATGGCAAACAAGGCTGCGATGATGACGGCAGATATGACCGCACTGTTTGTGCTAAAGGCTTGAAAAATATTGGAAGGTACAAGGTCCAAGAAAATGCCCGGTATACTTTTTTCGGCATAGGCGGAAATGCTTTCTGCTTTTGCAGCGGTGAGTTCTGCGGCAAAACCTGATTTGGTGAGACCGAAGAGGTGTACCACAAGAATACCTAAGAGTGAGGCGACGGCAGTTGTGCCTAATAGCAGTGTGAAGGTTTTCCCGGTTAGCCGTTTCAGTTGTTGTCCTTTTCCTTCTATGACAACATGAATAATGGAGAGGAAAACAACGGGGATGGCCATCATTTGAATGAGTCGCAAAAAGCCTGTCCCAGGCAACCTGTACCATGTGACGATCTCATTTCTCGCAAAATCGGTATAGATCGTTGAATTTTGTCCAATGAAATCCATTAGGAAACCGATGACCAATCCGAAAATCAAAGCGATGAGCATACGCAGCGCAAAACTTGTTTTTTTCCGTTTTAAGATTAACAAGCAGAAGCACGAACAGATCAATAGGCATAAGGCGGCAAGTGTATAGCCGTTGCTGAGTTTGAGAAAATTTGTAAAAAAGAATGAATTCAACATACTTTTGCTTTCTACGTCATGAACTCCTATGGATTAGATTAAAAGAATAATGGATAGTTTAACAGGGATTGATCGACAGCGTTGTAGCCTGACAAACAATTGCTATAAAAATTCAAATCATTTGGCTCTAAGTCCTAAATTTAAAAGCCCCACAATTGGAGCATGAGTGCTCCCTAAAGTGGGGCTTTTTGTGGAAGGGGTATCGAAAACGTGATTAACGATCTAAATTTTGCTGGTTGTTTTGAATTTCGATATTAAGGCGTTTGATTTTGCTGCATTGAATCCAGTAAAAAATGAACCAAATGATGATGTAGCATAAAAGATAACCCAGGGCAAAGCCTAGGATGGCGGGCACTTGATTGGGAATCCATTTTAAGAAGACGGCGATGATGGTGAGCGGGATGAAGTTGATGACGGCATGTAGAATGCTTCTGCCGAGCAGAGAGGTTGTTTCATCAATATCTTCGTACAATATGGCGGTGGCAGAAAATATACCGCCAAGCAGGGCATAACAAATGAGTTGGATCCAAATGCCGATAACCATTGGGGTGAACTGACTTAAAAAGGCAGGTACACCTGGGCTAAAAGGCAGGTCTGGACGGAGCGAAGATATGACCGTTTGGATGATGGTACCAAGGGTGATGCCATATAAGCTGCCGATCAAAAAATGTTTGGTGATCCAACGAGGTTTTGATTTCGTTTTCATATTAATCTCCTATTCTAATTACAAATTGAGTGCGGACTTAAAATTGCGCAACATGCGGCGTGAGACAAAACTGCTCTTTTTGTTTTTGAAAAAAACTTGTATGGCACCATTGAACCCCACAGTCATTTTTTCAACGCCGTAACAGTTGATGATCTCGCCTTGATTGATCTGAACAAATCCTTTGTGTTTGAGCTGTTCAGCAAACCAACTGAGCCGTTGGCGTACAACGCCTCTTTGTTCCATGGTTTCTGCATACACATGTCGACCTACGGTATAGATTCGAATGATGTCCTGAATGGGTACGGGATACCATGAATCGTCAATTAAAAGACTGATTTGATTGAGTGGCATTTCTCCAGTTAACGCTTCAATCTTCTGGATCAGCGGATGGTTTGGATCGGGCGTTTGGATGTAAATTACCGGCTCGTCTAGTTGAGGGTTGATGTGAACTTGTACTTTCATAAGATCAGTCTAAAATTCGGCCAAGTGTGTGACAAGTATGCCTTGCCTATGTGGTCATTTTTTAGGTCTATTCGGTCTTCGGAAGGTTATATTGGTTAATGTAATGAATATGTGTCAGGATAAACTCACGTTTGGGTTTTTCGCCGCGGATGAGATATTGCGCCATGACATCGAGCGACTGATCGGCCTGAGCCTTGGCATCCTGATCGATGATGAAGTCGATAATACCAGCTTTTAAATACGTGATGTTTGTTTGTGTTAAGTCGTGGACAATTAATCGGATACGGTTTGCAGCATCGGCGTCTTGAATCGCTCGACAAACCCCTTCCTGTCCGCTGGCACTGACATAGATACCGCGCAAATTTTTATGAGTTTTCAAACATTTTGCAGTGATTTGATAGGCCATTTGTGGATTTTCGCGATACTGTTCCAATGGCAGTAAGGTGATTTTTGAATATTGATGTAAGATCTCGTTGCGAAAACCATTGATGCGTTG
>JAEZVR010000163.1 GCA_023420715.1 Bacillota bacterium
TATTTATAGGGTGCGGTTCTCTCTTTAACAAAGGATTGAATCTCTTGTTTAAGTGCATCTGTGGGTTCGAAATTCGGGTGTAAGATCATGGTTGCTTTGACGACTTGGCCTCGAATATCGTCTGCCACGCCGGTTACAGCACATTCTAAAACCGCTGGATGCTCCATCAGGGTGCTTTCCACTTCAAAGGGACTAATGCGGTAACCCGAACTTTTGATCATGTCATCTTTGCGACCGATAAACCAATAATAATCATTTTCATCCCGGCTTGCCAAGTCGCCCGTGTGGTAATAGCCGTCGTGCCAGACTTGTTCTGTTAAGGCGGCGTCCTTGTGATAACCTAAAAACATACCCAGAGGTGTATGGTCGCCCGTGTAGAGGCAGATTTCCCCAGTTTCA
The DNA here is from genome assembly GCA_023420715.1 of Bacillota bacterium. Lineage (GTDB taxonomy): Bacteria > Bacillota > Clostridia > Saccharofermentanales > Fastidiosipilaceae > JAEZVR01. The sequence continues at coordinate 400 of JAEZVR010000163.1, forward strand.
TTTACACCGACAGGTTCGCCTTCGTCATTGAGCAAGACGACCTCATAGCCAAAAGAAGGTTTCCCCATTGAGCCCGGGCAGGGTTCTAGCCAGTATGGGGTAAAGATGGTTAAGGTGGTTTCGGTCTGGCCAAATCCTTCTGAAAGTTTAAGACCAGTGGCTTGATAGAATTGCTGATAGACTTCTGGATTTAAAGCCTCACCGGCAATGGTGGCATGGGTAATCGCACTGAGATCATAATCTTTTAAATGATGGCTGAGCATAAAGCGATAAATCGTTGGCGGTGCACAGAAGGTTGTAATTTGATCCGCTTGAAGATGCTCGAGAAGATCTTCTGGGTGAAAACGCTCAAAGTCATAGACATAGATACCAGCTTCCATGAACCATTGTCCATAGAGTTTTCCCCACATTGATTTTGCCCACCCCGTTTCTGAAACGGTCAGATGCAGGCCGTCTGGAACGACGCGATGCCAGTATTTGGCAGTTGGAATATGGGCTATTGGATAAGCGTAGCTATGTGCTGCCATTTTTGGATGAGCAGTTGTACCTGAAGTGAAGTACATGAGCATGATGTCGTCGATGTGAGGCAATTCACCGATGTCCGCTTTACAAAAATGCGGTGCGTTTTCAAGACCCTCATCAAAATCAATCCAACCCTCCCGTTTGCCATTTACGCCAATGAAATGCTCGATCTTTCCGTAAGTTTTAGCAGCTGCTTCGACCATTTCACAGACGGTTTCATGTGGTTGGAGGGTGCAGATCACCGTGTGAATTTCGGCGGCTGAGAAACGATATTCCAAATCTTCTTTGCGCAACTGGTTGGTGCCAGGTACGGCAATAGCGCCGATTTTGCACAGCCCAAGCATGGCAAACCAAAATTGGTAATGGCGCTTGAGAATTAACATGACTTTATCGCCGCGCTTAATCCCAAGTTTAAGAAAAAAGGCGGCAGCGGCATCACTTTTCTCTTTTAAATCGGAAAAGGTGAAGGTCAAACGCTGTTGATCGGCGCCGCACCACAACATAGCCCGTCTATCGGGAGATTCGGTACCCAAGACGTCGATGACATCGTATGCAAAATTAAATTGGTCTGGCTTAATCAGTTCAAAATGAATCGGTACACCGGCTTCATTCAAAGTTTCTTTTAAATAGTTCTGATGCAAGTTTAATAATGACATAACCCCTCCGAGTATATTGTTTGAAGCTCAAATGATTTGAATAACCAAAAGTTTGATTATCAAACGAATTGAATCGTATCACATTATCAAAGCTGATGCAAGCTCTAAAATAAAGCCTGGTTTCTATGGTATAATGGCTACCGTGCATGATTTTTTCGTGCTTTTAATTTGCAATTTGAAAAATGAATAGCGGAGGTGATTGCTATTAACTGGACATGGATAGCTTTGGCCTTGCTGATTGGAATTGTCGTTGGTTTAGTCGCTTGTGTGCTGTATTTCCGCCAGGGTTTGAGCAAAAAGCAAAAAGCTCTTGTGGAACAAACGCAACAACAAGAATTAGAGGCAAAGCGTCTGATTGCAGATGCCCAAAAGACTGGAGAGCGTCAAAAACGCGAATTGTTGCTTCAAGCCAAAGAAGAAATTCATCAGTCGAGGTTAGAACTGGAAAAAGATGTGCGCGATCGCAAGACGGAGTTACAGCGAGAACGCAGTCGTATTGAGCAAAAAGAAGAAGTGCTGGATCGTAAAATTGGGCAGCTAGAAGCTTCGGAACAAGCTTTGCAAGTTAAACATCAAGAAGCAGAACAGCGGTTGGATTCAGCAAAAGAAAATGAGCGTAAAACCATTCTAGAATTGGAACGGGTGTCCGGGTTAACCGTAGAAGATGCCAAACATTTGGTATTAGATACGGCGAAGGAGACCTATCGTCATGAGATGGCGGTCATGCTAAAAGAAATGCGCGACGAAACCATGGCAAAAGCCAAGTTAGAAGCGCAGGATATTTTAGCGACAACGATTCAAAGGTTTTCCGCAGATTACGTTTCTGAGTCAACCGTTACCGTGGTTAATTTACCCAATGACGATATGAAAGGTAGAATCATTGGTAGAGAAGGCCGGAATATACGTGCACTCGAAACATTGACGGGTGTCGATCTGATCATTGATGATACGCCAGAAGCAGTCATCCTATCTTGTTTTAATCCGATCAGAAGAGAGGTTGCACGCTTAGCCCTCGAAAAGCTGATTAATGATGGACGTATTCATCCAGCTCGCATTGAAGATGCAGTTGAAAAGGCGCAGAAAGAAATTGATCAGACCATTCGACAACAGGGAGATCATGCTGCATTTGAAACCGGTGTCATGGGTTTGGACGACGAGCTCATCTATATGTTGGGAAGGATGCATTATCGGACGAGTTACCGTCAAAATGCGCTTAAACATTCGATGGAAGTGTGCTGGTTTTCCGGCATGATGGCGGCTGAATTGGGTCTTGATGTCAATTTGGCTAAACGAGCCGGCTTATTGCACGATATTGGTAAAGCTGTTGACTACGAGATGGAAGGCACGCATATCGATATTGGTGTTGATATTGCCAAAAAATGTAAAGAACATCCGGTTGTCATCAATGCCATTCAGGCGCATCACGGAGAGGTTGATCCCATTCATCCGATTTCCGTTTTGGTTACGGCAGCAGACGCATTGTCGGCTGCACGCCCTGGCGCACGGCAGGAAAATATCGAAACCTATGTCAAACGTATTCAAAAATTGGAAGAGATCGCTAAGAGTTTCCAAGGTGTTGAAAATTGTTTTGCCATTCAAGCAGGTCGTGAAATTCGCGTCATGGTGACCCCAGATCAAGTTAATGACGAGGAAATGGTGTTATTGGCGCATGAGGTCTGCCGTAAGGTGGAGGAAGAATTGAACTATCCTGGTCAAATTAAGGTCAGTATGATTCGAGAAACCCGTGTGGTTGATTATGCAAGATAAGATGGAGACATCCTGTATCGTTTGGTGCAGGATGTTTTTTTATGTCTTGGCAACGGAGCAGTCTGGGTATCGTGATATAATGGCGTCATCTATTGTTTATTAGCGGTATAGAAGGTTTTTTATGACGTGGTTTATTTTGGTCCTCATTGGACTGATCGTTGATCAACTTAGCAAATGGGCAGTTGAGCAATGGCTTGTGCATCCAATTACCATTGTGTCGCATTTTTTTCGCTTGGAATATCATCTCAACAAGGGCGCAGCCTGGAGTTTTTTGGCGGGTCAAAATTGGGGGATCCATTTGTTGACAGGGGTTTCCTTTATTGCAAGTCTTTGTTTCGCGATTGCGTTAGTACGTACTTCTGATCGAGGGATCAAAGCAGCGTGCGCGATGATCTTGGCGGGCGCATTGGGTAATGGTATTGATCGACTGGTTCATCTAGGCGTCACAGACTTTTTATCCTTCCAGTTTGGTCGCTACGCTTTTCCAGTCTTTAATTTAGCAGATGTGTTTTTGGTCGCTGGTATCTTCCTGTTGGTCATCATGGTATTCACGCAGGAAAAAAGAAACCGGATATCTGGAGGCTTAAAATGACGGTCGAAACCGTTGTAGAACAATTTGTTTTATCAGATGGTGACCGCCGCATCGATGCGGCTTTGGCGGAAGTCTCAGGGTATTCACGCAGTGAAATCAAACGTCTGATTGATGCTGGTCAGGTCTGTGTTGATGGAACACCGGTTGTTGCCAAAGCAAAATGGCCTGCTGGTACTGTTGTTGACGTGATGCGCCAACAAACGCGGTCAACCCGTTTGGTGGGCGAAGCCATTCCGCTTGATATTGTCTATGAAGATGAGTGGTTATTGGTTGTCAACAAACCACAGGGTATGGTTGTGCATCCTGGTGCCGGGCACCAGGCAGGAACCTTGGTGCATGCCCTCATAGGTTATCTGGGTGATGCAAGCAAGCTCTCTCAAGTCCAGACAGTGGAACGCCCGGGCATTGTGCATCGCATCGATAAAGACACCTCTGGTCTTATTTTGGTGATGAAGTCGGATGAGGCACATCGCTTAATGGCAGAACAAATCGCCAACCATGACATTCAACGCTATTATTTTGCAGTCGTGCATGGGCATTTTACCGAGGAAACCGGCACGGTTATTGCACCGCTTGGGCGAGATCCCAATCATCGGCAAAAAATGGCTGTGGTGCTTGATGGCAAATATGCCAAAACACATTTTGATGTGCTTGCGCCACTCCATCAGACAAGCTTTTTAACCTTGGCGCTGGAAACCGGTCGTACGCATCAGATTCGAGTGCATATGCAATATATTGGTCATCCTGTTGTGGGGGATCCAATTTATGCGGGCAATCGTCCGACTTATGGGTTGTCTGGACAAGCCTTGCATGCCGGTCAACTTGTCTTTAAACATCCGATGACGGGCCAATACATCGATGTGAAAGCGCCATTGCCAGCGTATTTTAATCACTTATTGACGACTTTGGGGTACGATCAAACCAAGGGGCTTTTTAAGCCAAAACGACCGATTGTTCAGCCACCGCATCCGGTTGATTGAATGGGTTCTGAAAGGAAATCTATGGAAAAATATCTCGAAGTTGATGATCTAACCACCGTAACAGCGGTTTTTGGCACATTAAACCATAATATTCAATCTCTGGAAGCTAAATTTAAGGTGAGTATTGAGCCACAGGCCAATGGAATTCGCATCTCTGGATTAGAGCAAGCTGGTGTGGATGGCGCAGCAGAAGTCTTGACCAAACTCTTTCGTTTGCAGAAGGCTGGTCATGAAGTAACGCATCAAACGGCCCAGTATTTGGCAGAACAGTGGCATCAGGGTGCTGTTCATACGGTGACTGGATACAGTCCGGACACGGTGTGTGTGACCGCCAAAGGCAGACCGATTAAAGGTAAGACAGAAGGACAAAATCGATATATTAAAGAGATGAAACGCAAAGACATTGTTTTTGCCACAGGTCCAGCAGGAACGGGAAAAACCTTTTTGGCAGTTGCAATGGCGGTCGATGCTTTTCGCAAACATGAGGTTAGCCGCATTATTTTGACGCGACCTGCGGTTGAAGCGGGTGAAAAATTAGGTTTTTTGCCAGGCGATCTGCAAATGAAGGTTGATCCTTATATGCGTCCAATCTATGATGCATTGCACGAGCTAATGGGCACAGAAGCTTATTTAAAAAATATGGAAAAAGGCACAATAGAGGTATCGCCATTGGCTTATATGCGCGGTCGGACTTTGGATAATGCTTATATTATTCTCGATGAAGCTCAAAATACGACCCCGGAACAAATGAAAATGTTTTTGACACGCATGGGTTTTCAATCAAAGGTCGTTGTGACCGGTGATATTACACAAATTGATTTGCCCAAAGGACAGCAATCAGGTTTGGTTATTGTGCGTAAGGTTTTGCGCAAATTAAATGAAATTGGATTTGTAGATTTGGAAGCAACCGATGTGGTGCGCAATGATCTTGTACAGCAAATTATTCGTGCATACGATCAATATGAAGCAAAAAGGATGGATCGATGAGACAACGCAAACGGATTTTTTTGACTTATTTGGTCTTACTCATCATGATGGTGGGGGGGATATTTTGGGTCTACACTGCCGCAAGTCCGACGGTCTATGCGCTGACTGTGGGTGAAATAAGTCCGGTCAATATCATTGCTTCTAATGGCGGCGTGGATCAGAATCAAACGCAGAGAAGAGCCGAAGAACGAGCATCACAGGTGGGGTTGATTTTAACTCGCTCGAAAAGTGTTTCGGAACAGAATTTGAAGCGTTTAAACCAAGTCTTTCAAGCCTTGGATGAAGTTAGAGAAAAGATGCATGATGCGTCATCTGTGGGGGATGATCAGGCGGCAGATGTTTTAGAACAGGCCAAAACAATTCGTGGTATCGTTCAAAAAGAGATTGGGCGAAATCTGGACCTCAATGTTTTAAAAACGTATATTTTGACAGAAAAAAGCATTTACGAGAGTGTGAAGCAAAAAAGTCTTACTTTTGCCGAAACGATCATGCGGGATAAAAATGATGCTGCAGAAATCAATGCTCAAGTTGAGCGATTGGTGACGCAATTGGTTAATCGGGTCGATGTCTATAAAAATGAATATCGCAGCATTTCAAGCCTCCTCAAAAATCTGTTGTTGCCGAATGCGGTTTATGATGAAGAAGCCACCCAGCAAGCCAAGGAAACCGCTTATCAGACAGCGTTGCAAAATCCTGTCATCATTCCTAAAGGCACACAGCTTGTGGCTGTCGGGGATGTCATCACCCAAGATTTATATCAGCAACTTGAGGCACTGAATCTCATTGATAAGGGACAGATTAATCAGACATTGATCTTGAGCATTGTTTTATTGTTTGTTTTTTGCACGATTCTAATGGCTTTGTATATGCGCCATTTTGAAACGGAATTATTACATCATTTTAAAAACCGATTTGCGGTTATGATTATTGTATTTATTCCGATTCTATTATCTGGCTGGATCACCAAAATGCATCCATTGGTGACGCCTGTCTATTTTGCAACGATTTTGTTAACCTTATATTTCCGTTTAAGAACGGGGTTAATTCTGTCGCTCTTATCGAATTTCTTAATTCTGCCGATTAGTCAGCAACCGGCCGCATTTTTATTTATCAGTACTTTTGGCATTGTACTCATTGCCGTGATTACAGCGGCTTATGCAAGATCGGGGCACTATGTCCGACTCATTTTAGGGACTGCCTTGCTCTGTGGTCTACCATCTGTGTTGTATGACATGATGAACAAAGGTATTCAATATGCAGATGTAGCCACGCACGCCGGTGTTGTGATGATTGCAAGTGGCTTATCTGCTGTACTTGCCATTGGCATCAGTCCGATGATCGAACTGTCTTTGAGCACGGTTTCGCCGATGCGTTTAATCGAATTGGCTCAGGCCAATCAGCCCCTGTTGAGGCGATTGTTTTTAGAAGCCCCTGGCACGTATCAACACAGTATGATGGTGGCCAATTTAGGTGAAAAAGCTGCAGATGCGGTGGGGGCCAACCCCCTTTTGGTGCGTGTTGGCGCTTATTATCACGATATTGGAAAAGTGCAAAATCCCTATATGTTCACCGAAAATCAATCGGACCATAATCCACATGATCATCTGCCGCCAGAAAAAAGTTGTCGGATCATTATCGGACATGTTCAAAATGGGTTGGAGATCGCTAAGAAAAATAAGCTTCCTTTGCCGATTCAACGGGTGATTATGGAGCATCACGGCAATTTAGTTCAAACTTATTTTTATAACAAAGCCGCTCAGATTGCCGAAGAAAATGGTTCTCCAGCACCAGATCCAGAGGATTTTCGCTATCCGTGGTCCATACCGACCTGCAAAGAATCTGCCATTATTATGTTGGCAGACTCTTGTGAGGCAGCCATGAAGTCGATGGAAATTCAGGACATTGAAGCGGGAGAAAGCCTCATTCGGCGTATTGTTAAGACAAAGATTGACCATGATCAGCTGATCAGTTCGGGTTTGTCTTTTAAAGATGTTGAAGATATCATTCAAGCTTTTTTGCAAGTATACCAGGGGCAGTTCCATAAGAGAGTGAGGTATCCCAGCCGTGAAGATCAGCCTGCAACCACCAACGCTTAATTTACCGCAAACATGGCATGACGCCTTGACGCAGGCTTTTGAGCTGCTTTGGGAGAAAACAGAACTGTCTAGGCATGAAGCTTTGACTGGGGTGGTACCTTGTGTCACGATTGAGTGGGTTTTAAAAGCGACGATACAAGAGATTAATGCAACTTATCGCGAAAAGGATAGGCCCACGGATGTGCTCTCTTTTCCGATGCTCCATGCGGAAAATGGTCGATTGATTGGAGCATTTCAGCCAGGAGATATTTATCCAGTTGAGGATCGGCACGAGCTAGGTTTAGGTGATATTATTATTGCCCCAGAGGTTGCGGCTGATCAGGCGAAACAATATGGCCATACGCTAAAACGGGAACTCATCTTCTTAGCACTTCACGGTTTTGCTCATTTATGTGGCTATGATCACGAAGATGAGGCGATGCGTCAGCAGATGGAGCAAGTTCAATCTGAGGTGATGGCGGCCATTGCATTGGATCGTTCGCAACCAAATGAAACAGCGGCAAAGGCAGAAGAAAATCAACTTAAATTATGGTTGGATTGTATCGCTGAAGCCTCAAACGATTTGCCTTTTTTTGAGGAAATGTCAGATCATTTGCCGGTTGACACAACACCAGATGGTAAGCCTTATCGCTCTGGTTTTATTGCCTTAGTGGGTCGGCCAAATGCGGGCAAGTCGACGCTGCTAAACCAATTCTCAGGTGCACATTTGGCGATTGTGTCGCGTAAGGCGCAAACCACACGTCACAGTATTCGGGCTGTTGTTACGGAAGATCAAGCTCAATATATTTTTGTCGATACACCTGGCATGCATATCCCACATCATCAAATGGGTAAAGCGATGATGAAAGAAGCCTGGTCTTCGGTAAAAGATGCCGATGTCATTTTGCTGATGGTAGATGGTCATAAAGGCAACATCACGACAATTGAAGAAGCCATTTTAAAAAGGGCAAAGGAAAAAGATTTACCCATTGTTTTGGCCATTAATAAGGTGGATGATATGGCAAAACCAGATTTGTTACCGATTATTGCTCGTTACCAAGACGCCCATCCTTTTGCTGCCATTGTGCCCATATCGGCTAAAACTGGGGACGGCGTGGCGATTTTAAAAAATGAGTTGTATAAGCTGTTACCGGAAGGTCCTCAGTATTTTTCACCAGATCGTTATACGGATCAATCCGAAAAAACGTTGGTTGCAGAGCTGATTCGGGAGCAGATTTTGCATTATACCCATGATGAAATTCCCCATGGAACGGCTGTTCGTATCGATGTCTTTGACGAGGGAAAAATAGAAACGGCAGCTGATCTGCAAACCCGTGGTTTTGTGCGCATCGAAGCGACGATCTTTTGTAATCGCAAAACACATAAGGGTATTGTCATTGGTCATCGTGGTCAAACCCTTAAGCGTATTGGTGCGTCAGCTCGTCGTGAAATTGAGGCCATGCTGGATTGTAAGGTTTATTTGGAGCTCTTTGTGAAAGTTCGCAAAGATTGGCAAAATGAACCTGCGATTTTAGCTGATTTGGCTTATGATCCGCTCAAACTTTAAGACTTATGCCTGTGATTGAGACCAAAGCCTATATCTTGAAAACCGCTGATTTTTCAGAGCAAAAGGCTTATTTGACTTTGCTGACGCCTACACTTGGAAAAATTGATGTCTTGCAGGCATCGGGCCGGCATCGTATCCAAAACAATTTAAAATCGACAGAATATTTTTCTTTAAGTCAATTTTTGCTATTTGAGCATCGTGGCCGATATCGTCTTAATCAAGCAACCTTGGTTGCTGGTTTTCAAGCCGCAAAATCAGATGTTGAAGGTTTGACGTGTCTGGCGCATCTCTCGGATGTCTTGATGGTGGCCACAACACCAGATACCGCACAGAAACTCTATGAGCTCATCTGTTATGCCAGTTATGCAGTCGATCAATGTCTAGATCAGAAAAAAACAGATCAGCTGATGTTGATGATGCGCTTATTTGAATTGCGGGTGTTGGCTTTGTCTGGTTACCCCATCCCCGAGGCTCAGTGTACACATTGTTGTCAACCCATTTCGCCGCAAGCGCCTTTGCGTTATTTTGATCTAGAGGCCTGTGCTTGGATTTGCACACAGCCAGGTTGTTTGGCAGCTATAAATCAAGGGGCAGACGAAAGCATCCTTGTTCACCAGATGACGCCAACCATGAAGCGTGGCGATCGAATCCTTGCGATTGGGTCAGATACTTATCGGGCTGTGATGTACGCACAGCAATGTCCGATTCAACGACTTTTTTCTTTTAAGGGATCGATCACCGTGATTGAGGAATTAAATCGATTGCTCACACCTTATTTGGCGGAGCGGTTTGAGCGGCCTTTTACGAAACTCGATTATTTGGTCACCATGCATCAATTTTCTTATCGGTAAGCGCGGTAGGAGATGCGGGATTCCATTCAGCGGATTACAGCGCATCATCTGGAAAGGCATCTTCGTAACCATCATGAATTGAATCCTGAAGCCGTCCAAAAGATGGTGTTGTATTTGGTATCCATGCGCCCTCTAACCACGCCTTTACCAAACTTAATCGGGGTAATAATTGGGGTTGCCACCATTTGGGAAAGAGCGAATAGTATTCTGGGCGGGTATAACGTTCATCAATGAGCAGTAAAAATCCACGATCTTTTTCGGTTCGAATGAGCCGGCCTGCCGCCTGCATAATGCGGTTAAATCCGGGATATTGAAAGGCATAGGCAAAGCTTGGCCATTCTCTTTGGGCGTAATAATCACTTAGTAATAGCCCTTCCAAATCCAATTGTGATAGCCCAGTGCCCACACATAAGACGCCACCTAATTGATCGCCCACCAAATCGATACCTTCGGCAAATACACCACCGATCACCGCAAATCCAATCACTTGTTTTTGCGTTTTGATCGATTGCGAAAATGCTTCCAAAAAATGTTTTTTCTGCGGTTCAGACATCTTTCGTTGCTGTCGTATGAGGCAGATATGGGTTTTGTTGAGATCATTTTCAAGTTGCTGATAAACGGCTTCTAGATAGGCATAAGAAGGGAAGAAGATCAAAAGATTCTCTTTGCGTTT
>JAEZVR010000024.1 GCA_023420715.1 Bacillota bacterium
GTATCGACAAGAACCTGTAGGGAAAGTTCCTGATTTTCAGCATCGCGCTCATTTGGACTTGCTTTTACAATAAAGGTATACAGGCCGTCTGCCACAATCCGATTGCGGTAATCCCGACCATTCCAAAGCAGTGTTCTTAATTCGCTCGATCCACCACGCCCTGTACCGACTTCAAAATTCTTCAGCATGGCGCCAAAGGTAAAACCACTATTTACCAGCGCACCTGTGTGATCATATATTTCTGACGTCACCCCTTTTACATTCCGCACAAAGGTCATGACAGGAACAATCTGATCCAAAACGCCATCGCCATTGGGGGAGAAGGCAACCCTGTTTGCCCGATATCCAGAGGCCTTGCGATCATATGGCGCACCGGCTTCCTTCTGCCAGACTTCACCTAAAACCACATTTTCCACACGGCCATCTGTTAAGCGATTCAATCCGCGTAAATGGGTAAACAAGCCGAGGTTTTCATCACCGACAAAATTGCGTTCCCAATACAGTGGTTTCTTCTGATTCTCAAATAAGGTATAAATGCTCGGCTCAAAAACGGACGCACTTTGGAAATCACCTCTAAAGCCTGAGAAGGGGAGACTGATGGATGGATATTGCGCCGTAGATTGGAAGAGCACAAACCCATCTACAAAATAACCTTCTTCCGCTTCCGTTTTTTGAATCTGACTCAAGTCTAATTGAATCGGCACAACCGCCGTTTGATAGGGCTGAACCGTAATGGTTTCTTCCTGTGTTTTAAATTCAAACTTCGGCTTTAATGTATTCTTACCATTTTCATATAAATCTGTGGTCACTTCTGAATGATAGCGATAGGTTCTTGGTGATCCACTTAGATTGCGCAAAGTGACGTCAAAGCGTGCTGTATTTTCAAGATTGGGCAACAACCGACTACTGCGATCCTGATCACCCACCAAAACCACATCACCTGCCAACATATTTTGTACATGCATTAAGCCGGCGCCCTGTTTTCTTGGACTAATGATCGCCCCGTCTGCCAGGCCTTCCGTCGGCTGACCGTCTCCCATGCGCTGAGGCACCGCATAACTCATTAGAAGCTGAATCGCCAAAGATTGACGCTCAAAGGCCGTTGGCGGATTTTCGCCATGGCCAGCTTCGTATGCCGCTTGCAACAACTGATTTGCGCGATCTAAAGCCAAAGTAGAAACAGCCGCTACATGAGGTGCCGCCATAGAAGTACCAGACTCAACCGCAAACTTACCATCATTGATCGTGGAATAAATATTGCCACCAGGTGCTGTCAATTCTGGTTTTAAAGTGGTGCCATTCGTTGTGGTGGCCCAACTCGAAAAATCACTCAACTCTCCTGCAAAGGGCATCACCATCCGTTGTGCGCCGGAAGGGAAGGAGACATGCGGATGAGCTTCAATCGCACGGGCGGCCTCAAAATCAACCAATAAGCTTGGCAACGTTTCGCTGCCCAGATCCATATCGACTTGGGGTTCACCTTCTTTATTGCCCACGATCATGGCGATTGCACCATTTGCAGACGCCTGTCTGGCTTTTTCGGCAAAGGTGATTTCGCCTCGATCAACCAGGACGATTTTTTGCCGAACATCTAGTCCAGCATAATCAGAAGCCCGTCCTAGGCCTGCATAAACAACATCCAAATCTCCGCTGTCAAAAAAGCCTTGCGCAGGTAAATGTTGATCATTCTTGATTGAGCGATATGGATAGCCCACACCATTCACATAAATCTGCTGTTGAATCGACGCAGAATTATTTAAAGATGCAATAGCTAAACCCAGGGGAGAGATACTCGGAGCAGACAGAGTACCATAGTCTGGCGTTGTTGAATCAACTGAATCTGTGCCGCCAATGGCCCCGGAATTACCTGCCGCAATGGACACAATAATACCCGCTTGCCGAGCCGACTCAAGCGCCCGGGTAACCGAGGTGGACACCGCATTAATGTTGGCAGCTGGTTGACCCAAACTCATGTTAATCGCATGAACGCCCAGCTTTACCGCATCATCAATCGCTTTAACATAAGCCGTTGCTGTGGTACCGCCCGCATCATTAAAAACCTTCATTGCCGCAATTTGTGCTTCTGGCAACACCCCCACAGCGACAGATTGTTCTGTCCCCGGAGCTGGATTTGCCGCCACAATACCGGCCACATGTGTACCATGAAAATGATTGCCTTCAACCGTGGTGGTATCTAAATGATAATTAAAAGCAAACGGAATTTTGCTGTTAATCCATCTGCCGCCTCTTGCACCCGCCGACCGTACCTTTGTTTTCATATCTTCTTCAGAAGTAAAGAAAGCTTGGCTCGGATCGCTAACCGCTTGCAAAGCCGGATTTAAACCGTCGATACCTGAATCAATAACTGCAATAATCTTGCCAACACCCAAATGTGTATTTTGTCCCAAATGAATCAGTTCATTAGACATCAAATCGCGTTTTTTACGACGCGGTTTTTCAACTTTAGTTTGAGGCAATTGATATTGCAGATCTGCCTCTAGATAGGCCAATTGATCTGATAGTGGCAAGAGAGCAGCTTGCAAATCTGCCGGCAAACCGGAAACGACAAGCGCTTGGATAAAATCGATAAAATCTGCCTTAATCTCAATGCCATGATCTTTTAAATAGGCAGAAAGATCGCGCATCTGCTGTTTGGAAATATCCCCAAAACCAAGGAACATGGCATGCGGTTCCTGTGGGTTTAAAGTCCCTTTAAGCCCATCAAAATACAAAGCGACCTTGTTTTTGGATTCACTTGAAGCAGCTGAATCGGCAACAGTTGCTCGCTTTATCGGCTTTTCTTTGGCATATAAAGAGCCGCCATAACTCGTCCATATCCCTAAGCCAAGTGTCAAGCTTAAAGCGAGCGCGCCCATTCTTTTTGGAAACCGACTTATTTTCATGACATACCTCTTATAGATCTCATCTGCAGCCACTTATATACACCATAAAGACAACAACGGCTGCTATCGGCGAGAAAATTAATACAATAGGCTTTCGCCTTATTTCTTGATGTTAGATGATTCTAACTTGCAAATCAAGCCAAAAAAATGAAGAATCAGAAAATCGTGATACCATTTTGATTTCACGGCATCCCAGAATACATCACGCACAAAAAAAGCACCACAAATGGTGCTAGATGGAGCCACTTGCCGGGATCGAACCGGCGACCTCATCCTTACCATGGATGCGCTCTACCTACTGAGCTAAAGTGGCAACTTGGAATCTTAAAGTTGCCAAAACAGTATATTCAAATACCGTAAATCTGTCAACCCAGCCGGCGGCTAAAACCGCCTGTGGTATTTACCATAGACGGTTGCCAGCTCTTCTGCCTAATATCTTGCGTCAACCTTGCCACAAAACGGGAGGCTTTTGTGGGTCTTGCAAAGACGCCTGAACATCGATGATACGCTGATTATGGCTGCCACGAAAGATCAATCGTAAATCTTTTAGATCGTCCCTAAATGGACCATCTACCAAAACATCACATAGGGATAACAAGGCACATTTTTGCGCATCTTCTAAAATCGCCTCATAAACATCTCCCGAATACAGCCAAATCGGCTTTGGCTGCTTCGCTTTTATCTCACGCAATACCGGAATCAGGTCTAAATTTTGCATGGGCTCACCACCCAAAACCGAAAGACCTGTTACCACGGGATTTGACAGATATTGAATGACCGTTTGCGTGGTTTGGTCAGTCCAAGGATCACCATACTCAAAATCCTGATAAGCACGATTAAAACAATTGGGGCACGCATGCGTGCAGCCACTAACAAAAATACTGACACGTATCCCCGGTCCATTTGCAACATCGTAAGGTCGAATTTGTACGTAATTCATCCTGCAATCCTATAAGTGAACCACACGGGCACTAATTTCTTTTGTGCGGCCTTCATTCCAGAAATTTTCACCCAAATATCCACAGGTTCGACGAATAACCGTCAACTGTTTGCGATCTCGATTGTGACAATTTGGACATTCCCATGTATTTTGGTCATTCACAATAATTTCACCATCAAAACCACAAACATGACAATAATCACTTTTGGTATTGAATTCCGCGTAGCAAATATGATCATAGATATACCGAACCAACGTTTCCATTGCCTCGAGATTTTGTGTCAGATTGGGAATTTCTGCATAACTGATCATGCCGCCTTTGGAATGTTGCTGGAAGTTTGCTTCAAAATCAAACTTTTCGAACACCGAAATGGGTTCACGGACATCCACATGATAGGAGTTCGTATAATACCCTTTATCTGTAATATCGGGAATATCCCCAAAGCGCTGACGATCAATTTGACAAAAGCGATCGGTCAAACTTTCTGCGGGTGTCCCATAGAGCGCAAAGCCCAAACCGGTTTCTGCCTTCCATTCTTGAACAGCTGACGCCATTTTTTGAATGACAGCCAAGGCAAAATCATAGCCTTTAGGTTTTGTATGCGATTCTCCAGTCAAATATTTGGTGGCTTCGTAAAGGCCGATATAGCCCATCGAAATGGTGGCATATCCATCTTTAAGTAATGACTCAATCGGTTCACCTGGCTTTAATCGCGCAATCGCCCCGTGCTGCCAATGAATCGGACTGACATCACTCGTCACGGATTTGAGCAAATCGTAGCGGAATAACAGTGCCCGCTTCACCAAATTCAACCGTTTGTCGAGCAATGTCCAAAACTGATCCAGATTACCTTGTGACAAGATCGCAATTTGCGGCAGATTCAAACTCACCACACCCATGTTAAACCGGCCATCTGTAACATACTGACCTTCCGCATTTTTCCAAGGTGCCAAAAAAGATCGACATCCCATGGGCGAAAAAACTTGACCCTCATAATAATCGCGCATCATTTTGGCAGAAATATAATCTGGATACATCCGCTTTGCCGTACATCTTGCCGCGAGTTGAGTCAAATAATAATAAGGCGATTCTGGGTGAGCATTGTGCTCGTCCAAAACATAGATTAGCTTTGGAAAAGCAGGGGTAACATAGACATCGGACGTATTTTTAATACCCGCCAACCGCTGCGTCAAAATTTCTTCTTGAATTAAGGCCGCTTCTTTTGCCAAATCATAGTCTGGTTTAAAGTACATGAACAGGGTGACAAAAGGCGCCTGTCCATTTGTGGTCATCAGTGTATTAATTTGATATTGAATCGTCTGTATACCATCTTTCACTTCTTTTTTTGTGCGCTGCCATGCAATCGCTGATGCTTTTTCTACATCTGGGGCAATACCATAAATCTCTAGCTGCTCTTTTAGCGTTTGTTGCATGTATTTGTCGTAGCTCTTACGCACATAAGGTGCCAAAATTCGATCAATACCATTAATGCTTTGACCGCCATACTGACCACTTGCCACCTGAGCAATAATTTGTGTGGTCACCGTACAGGCGACTTGAAAGCTCTTAGGTGAATCGATTTTTTTCCCATTAATAACCGTGCCATTGGTCAGCATATCTTCTAGGTTGACCAAACAACAATTAAACATCGGTTGGATCATATAATCCATGTCGTGAAAATGAATGGCGCCTGAATCGTGTGCCATCACAATATCTGTTGGCAATATCAACCGTCTGGCAATATCTTTAGAGACTTCACCTGCGATTAAATCTCTTTGCGTGCTAACAATACTGGCATCTTTATTGGAATTTTCGTCCATCACCGCGACATTGGATCGATTCAAAATACCGACAACCGCTTGATCAATCGTATTCATCTGCCGCTTATACGCCTGCACGGAACGATAGCTTTCGTAGGCTTTTGCCGTAGCCGCATTCTGATACTGGACGAGCTTAAAATAAACCTGTTCTTCGATGCCATAAATGGTCAACGGGCGATCGAGATTATACGCCATGTCTTCGATTTCATCCGCAATTCGCCGAGCCTGATGTGGTACAAATACGCCAGAAGACGAATTCATCGCCTTTTCGATTGCGACAATAATTTTGGTTTTATCAAAATCAACCGTTTCGCCATTGCGTTTAATCACTTTAAGGCTCTGATGCCTGTTGACAACTTTTGGCCAAGCGATTGTTTCTTGTGCATTTATTAAAGACATTTGGGTCATGCAAAACACCTCTTTTGTCGAATTGTCTGAATCATTGCGCAACAAGTATTGATTACCCGTTATTGAGCGAACCCGTAAACAGTGGCTTCATTCTAGCGGATCAGGCAGAGATGTTCAAAAAGCAAAAACACAATATATAGATTAAAATTCCTTTATGTTTCGAAAATAAACCATTATTTTGTATATGACTTCCAAGACCCTTGGCTTAAACAACCGCTGTGCCACCTAAAAAAACAACGCATACCGAAGCGAAAAAAAGCTCATGATGATCCATGGATAGCACCTCAAAATCTTGTGGTGATGTCATCAAATTGTCATATAATAAAGACCTAAATAACTATATATGGAGATGCTTATGACCTTACCAACCATCCACCTCACCCCGAATCTTGCTTTAACACGGGTCGTTCAGGGCTTCTATCGCCTGCCCGAATGGCAGTGGAGCACGCTTGAATTAAATCGGTTTATCGATGGGGTACTGGCCAAAGGTATTAATTGTTTCGATCTTGCAGAAATTTATGGACTGGGAGAAGCCGAGCGTCAACTTGGTCGGGTCTTGAAAGCCCAACCGAAATTGCGAGAACAGATCATCTTAGTGTCTAAAACAGGCATCTCCAAAACATCAGATGGCTTTGCTTACTACGATACACGCCCAGAGCGAATTATCCAGTCCTGTAAAGAAAGTTTACAACGATTACAAACCTCTTATTTGGATCTATATCTTATCCATCGAGAGGACAGTTTGTTGGATGCCGAGGCGACCGCACGAGCGCTACAACAACTCATCGATGAAGGTTTGGTTCGTGCGGTTGGCGTCTCTAATTTCGATCCATACAAATTTGACCTGCTCAACAAGGCTTTAGGCGGTATCCTTGCCACCAACCAAATTGAGTGGAGTCTGCTTTGCCACGAACATCTAAAAAATGGTTTGTTGGATCATCTACAAATGCAAAAATGCCACCCCATGTATTGGTCTTGTCTCGGGGGCGGTCAATTATTTTCTGCACAGACACCAGAGGCCAAAGCAACTCGAGAGGTACTCCATGCGCTTCATCAAAAATACGCTGTTCCCGCCGACACCTTGGCCTATGCCTGGGCACTCAAACATCCTGCTCAAGGAGCTGTCATTTGCGGCTCATCTCAACTCGATCGTGTTCAACATGCCATTGATGCCTGCCAAATCGATTTAACGCTTGAAGATTGGTATCGCCTCTTTGCCGCACCTGGCATTAGCACCATTCGCTAAGACATCCGGCGCGGGAGCATTTCCGGTTAAAAAGGGCAGAAGTGGCCGGTCTAATATTCAATACCTTTTCGGGCCGGCAACTGTTCATCCTGAAACGGATGTTTAACCGCTTCTAATTGACTGACATAGTGCGCCCGCTCCAACAAAGACGACGTTGGGTAGCGTCCAGACATGAGGAGTTCAACGCCTTGTGGTCGTGCATCGATTAGCTGGATCACCTCATTTTCTGAAATGACACCTGCACAAACTGCGCCAATCAACTCATCTAGAATAATCACATCATAAACATCCGCCATCATCTGTTGACGAATATCCGCCAATCGAGCCGAATAAAATCGCTGTGTTTGCTGCTGTTCTTCTAAATTCATCCGTTGCCAAAATTTGTGAACGGGGCGCTCAGCCCACAGTGTCAAATTCGGAATCTGCGACAAGATAACACATTCAGAAGAATCTCCATTTTTTAAAAATTGGTTAAATAAAACCTTTAAACCAGCGCCAGCAGCTCTAATGGCAAGCCCCACACAAATTTCAGTTTTTCCCTTGCCTTCCCCACAATAAATATGAACACAGCCTCTTTGATCCATATCCATCTCCATCTAAAAAAGCGAGCCTGAGAAGACTCGCTTTTCTTTGAATAGCAATCTGGCCTTTAACGACGGCGCTTTTTTGCCCGAGCGATGCGTTTATTCGCTTTATCGGATAAATCGCTCGAAAATTTGCCAATCGCTTTTGCCACACCAAAAACACGCTTTAACGGTCTTTGAATACCGTCCACCGCACCCGACACCAAATCACAAATCGATTGAAGAATCGTAGCAACAGAAATAACCGTATCTGTGCCACTCTCCGTGAGCTTGTTAACTTGATTTAACACTTTAGGCACGGTATCTGCAATATCGTCTGTCATATCGACCACATTGCCAAGGGCATGATTAATATGAACAACCGTTTCGGGCAACTGATCAACCGATTTTTTAACATTTGGGGAAACATCATCTAACAAACGGTTGACCTTCCCAACTGCACCTGCCACCTTAAACAGAACAACAGCAAGTGCCACAAGGGCGACAGCACCAGTGATACAGACAATACCAATTAAAATAATATGCAAATCTATCATAACGGAATCTGCAACAGTCATCGTTTACCAACTTCCTATTTGCAAATGCGGTCGATTATTTAACGACTTCTTCTGCACCCTCTTTAACTGATTCTGCCGCTTCTTTAGCGCCTTCTTTAACTGCTTTTGCCCCTTTTTTTGCCGTTTCGACAGCATCTGATACTGCACGACCAGCGTGTTTTTTTGCATCGCGGGCTTCTTGGCGTGCATCTCGCGCAGCAGCACGAGCGGCCTTCGCATCATCGGATGTCGCATCCTCAATACGATCCTTTAATTCATCTTTCCAATCACGCACTTTTTCTGCCGTGTCGATAGCAGCATCTTTCACTTTATCGTAAACCGTTACAGCCGTATCTTTAACAACGTTTGCGCCTTTTACAGCAGCTTTACCGATATCTTTGCGCGTTTCTTTACCAGATTGTGGTGCAAACAACAGACCTGCAGCAGCACCAGCGAGCAGACCCAACGTGGTTCCGAGCGTTACTTTGCGCCGACGATCACGTCTATTTTGACCTGTAAATGCACCAATGATTTCTTCAATAAACATATACTGCCTCCATTCTCTGTTCGATCGATCCACGGGGGCAATTTAATCCGTAAAATATCGATCTTTTTAGCTTATATGGTAGTATTTTATCATACATCATATAATTTTTGATAGTATTTGATACAGATTTAAGTCATCTGACCGCGCTCTGATCTGAGCGGTGACGATAGAAGAAGCGGGACACATGAGCATTAAACCCATTTTTTTTGAACGCCAATCAGAAGGCAAACTTCAGGATCAGCTTTACCATTGCCTAAAAAAAGCCATTTTAAGCGGTGAACTGTCGTATGGCGAGCCTTTGCCATCTATCCGGAAAGCTTGCACACAATTTGGTATGTCCAGAACCCCCATTCTAATTGCTTATGAACGCCTTTTGCATGAAGGCTATGTTAAAAGCCTCGAAAAATCAGGTTTTTGGGTCATTTATAAAGCACAAGACCCAACCCTTTGGTCAGATTTCGAAGCCGCCCAAAAACCCACGCCCATCGCACAGGCAGATCCCATCAAATATCAGTTTGATTTCAGCACAGAAAAAATGGATCAATCGCTTTTCCAAATCAATGCTTGGCGAAAATGTGTCCGAAAAGCCCTCTTGGCAGAAGACCTTTTATATAGCTATGGTGACCCTTTTGGGCAACTGCCTCTAAGAGAAGCCCTATGCCATTATCTAGAAGAATTGAGGGCTTTTAAGACGACACCTCAGCAAGTGGTGATTGGTGCCGGCATTCAGAATTTATTGAATAACCTCATTCCAACCCTGCCCAAAGGTCCGATCGCCTTCATCGGACATCCATTTAAGCTTGCGGCTCAACTCTTCACCCACTATGATCGCCCCATCGTTGTCTGCCAAACCTTAAATGAACAGTGGTTTACGCAGTTTTCGGATATTCGAGGAATTTATATACTACCGCAATCTCAAGGCATCGGGCATGGGCCACTCAGCATTAATGAAATTAAACAATTGCATCAATGGCTTCAACAAAATCCCAAACGGTATCTGATTGAAGATGATTTTAATGGTGAACTGCGATATCGCCAGTCACCATTACCGGCAATGAGCACCTATATAAAAGATCGTTGTTTTTATATCGGCTCTTTTTCAAAAACAATCTTACCTTCGTTGCGCATCGCATATATGGCACTACCTCATTCCCATTTGCTGCCCTATCAAACACAGACAGCCGTCTTTAATAACAACGTCTCAAGCGTGGATCAAGTCGCTTTGGCTGAATTCATTCAACAAGGTCATTTAGCGCGTCAAATTAAAAAGGCACGAAAAACCTATCAAGCCAAAAGCCTTGCAATCGAAGCATGCTTACAATCGGCGCTACCAAAACCAATCGAGATCAACCTTTCCGAAACCACATTGACTTACACCCTAGTCTATCCGCTGATCGAAAAGCCTGAACTCAAAAAAATCGACAAATGCCAACAAAAATTGAGCTATTTAAACAACATTCAAGCGGACTTACTTGCTGCGCACATTAATCTTCCAATTGAGATTCAAAATCAACCCAAACCAAAACTCATCTGTCGGCTTTGTTTTGGTGCAATTAAAAGCGAAGAAATCCAGGCGGGAATTCAAGCACTCAAAGCCTGCCTTTTGCCCTGGATTCAGTCAAACTCAGCGTTTAAATCCACAACTTAAGCGAATCACCTCTGGCTTGTTTCTGCTGATGATATTGACGACAAATTTTTACCCATTCTACCGCAGCAGAAAAACAGCTATAGAAGAAGATCTTGCCACGCAAAAAAGCAAATTGATGATTTAGATAACCTTCCAAAACAACTCGTTTGTCACAGATTTGCACAGCAAAATGATCTCCCATTTGACTCAAGGCCAATCGTTCTGTCCAATAACCCAAAAACTGTTCCCCAGATTTTCCCAAAAGACCATCCGCTTTTAAAACCACTTTTGTACACTGCGGTTTACAGCTTTTTTGTGATAAATAAGCTTTTCCTGGTATTAAGCCAATCATGGTTTGGGTATTTCCAGGAAGTTTTTCAAAACGTTCTGCAAAATAAGCCAAACTCTCACCCTCTGCAAATAAGGGCACACCTTTATTTAATTGACGCAACAAGTCTGCTTTTAACGCTTTATTTTGGGAGAGTTCATCGACAACAGCTTCTGGATACCCACCACCAAAATAAAAGCCATCTGCATCCTCTGGTAAACTTTGGTCCGTCAACGTATTAAAAAATATGAGTTTCATGCCCAAATCTGAAAGTAACATCAAATTTGCCGCATCATATTGATGAAAAGCCACATCATTTGGCAAGGCCAAGGTACAACCAACAGATGTCTGCATTTCTGCCATGGCTTTCATATAGCCTTCGGGCGCTTTGACCAGGATGTTTTCGGCAGATTGAGCCGCTTTCATCACATCATCTAATGCAAAAGATGCCGTCGCCACGCGTCCAAATTCTGCAACTTGTGCGCTAAATTGATTCAGCCAATCTCGGGATGCCAACGTCCATTGATGATTTGGCGGTGCTTCCAAAGGTTCAGCCTGACCCAAGCCTGTTGCTTTTAGTGGTAAATGCCCGACACAATTTAATGCCAAATGATCCGTTATCCGTTTCATCCAATAAACGGCAGCTTGATCATCGCCATAGCAGAGAAAATAGCCAGCAATAACAATATCTGGATAGAGGTTTTTTAAAGCTTTTACATGCACGATATCTGCAAAAGAAAGTGTTTGAACATCAAAGGTCAAAAAAACAGGGGTATTTGTCTTTAAAGCAAAGTCCAAAGCACAACCAGACGGTAACGCATCTTCTGATCTCAGCCAACCTTCGAACAAGCCATCTGGCGCATGCGCCAATAACAATTGTTGACTCTCTGCAAAACGAGACAACAAATAGATCAATGTACGGTCATCATATAAAAAAGTATCTAGAAGGGGCGGCATTTGCTTTGTAATTCTCATGTGCATCGGTTCTAAAGGCTTCGTCGCACCAACTAATGCCGTTTTAAATCGCACACCTCGATTGATCAAACCTTTGGCAAGTGCCTGAAAGATTAAATTTTGACCGTTATTGCGCAGTCCCGTTAACAAGATGCGAGGCAACTGTTGTATCTTTTCCACGCGAAATTACCTCATCTGATTCAAAAAAGCCAACAAAGCTTCATGACCCAAAACACGGCAAAAAGAGGAAGCATATAAATGCGTTTGTTCCAAAGTCTTTTTAACCATGCTGCCTTGCGCCAGAATGTGAACCTGTCTATCCAATAAATCTTGGGCGCCTAAGCCAACCTCAGCCAAAGCATTTGCAAAACTCAAAACCGTTCCTGCCCCTGTAAAAATCAATAAATGAATCTGATCTAAAGTGCTTAATAGATTGCGCCTACTCATGCGGATGGGCGTTGTCTCATAGCCAATCCATTCGACAAATTGACGATTCGCTTGTTGTAAAATCAACGAAGCGCCGCTCAGTGGCCGACTCCCTCGAATGGCAATAATCGTATCCGCTGCCTTCGTTTCATTGACAATCAATTGAGCAAAAATCTCTTCATCACCATCATCTTGTTGATGCATGAGATTACCAACAAAATCAGCTTTGATGCCATGATTTTGCAAAGCTCGGCGAACCTGATCATTAAGCGTGGCAAATCGCATATCACTCAACTGCCGAATATCCAGCTTTAAACGATGGATCGATTGGGCAAAAGCTTCCACCCCTGCTGTCGAAAAAAAGACAAACCAGGTGGTTCGAACATTTTTTTTCTGTGCTTCAACGGTATCCAAATGATGTTTGAAAGCTTGATCTAACAGCTGCTCCAACTGTTCATTTGTTTGCGTTTTAATCCACTCCAACAAGCACAGATTCCCGCCAAGCTCCTCGACACCTGCCGCCAATTCATCGCGTTGATGGACTGCGAGTTGAGAAGACAGCAAAAAGACAGATTTTCCCGCAAGCGGCCCTCGTGATGGCCACCAAGCAATCGGATACTTTGCGCTTGCCGCCTCACCAATGACCAAGGTGGTATGTACCGGCATATTTTGAGATACACCCTGATCCATCATCGTTGCAACCGTACAATGAATGACTTTCTGATTTAAAGTACCAATATCGGCATACAAAATGGCCGGTGCCGTAGAAATGATACCTGCACGCTGAAATCCGATGGTTAAGTCTGGCAAATGGGGAATGGCATGTTCAATAAACCAGGTACCGCCACCCGTCGCCATGGCTCGGAAAAGCGCCTCCGATATCGGATAACGTGCATCTAAAATATGCTGACCCTGTTGTTGATCGGGAATCGATGGCAAACCCATCAATGCCATGGCTGTTTGAATTTCCGATACGCCGGGCAGCCATTCAAAAGAAAGACCTGCGGCTTCCAGGCATCTGGACTCAAAATGCCCGATGCGCATTAAATCTGTATTGTTCTGAAATAAGCGAACCACGCGATAGCCTCGGCGCAAACAATCCATTAAGACAGCCACCGGCGTTTCTAAAAAGTGCGAATAAAAACATCGATCGGTTAATTCAACCTCATCTAGATCATCTGGCGACACCTCTTGCTGATTTAAAAGATTTGTATATAAAGGGAGAGAGGAATCGATATTTAAATCTGCAAATCGGATACCTTTAGCCTGTGCATAGCGATAGACAAATTGATAGGCCTCGTGATTCATATAAATCGGTTTTGCCAAAGGGGATTCATTCATCACCAATGAATATTGGTCAGAGGTCTCACACAAAATGACGTCCGCTTTATTTAAGGCTTGCTTAAGCCCCTCTGTCATCAATCCATTAAAGCCTGAATAACCTAAGCCAGCAAAGCTGACCTTTCCCGTTAATCGTCGAACAAAAAGATGGACACGATCCAAGTCTGGAACCAGGGAATAGGGACGGCCGACACTGCCGTTGACGATTTTCATCTTTTTTTCGGGCAAGGCATCTAGCCGTTCGGAGATATCATTGGTCAGTTTTTCCTGAACCAATTGAAACAAGGCTTTTTGCTGGTTAAATCCCATGCCATTAATCGCACGTAAAAACAAACTATCCGAAGCCTCTGTACAATAAATGCCGACCGCTTCATCAAAAGGCTTTCCGAGTGCTTCAAAAACCATCTGCTCAACAGCAAAACAGGCTCGGCTTGAGGCATTGTCCAATGCCTTTCGAATCGGCAACCAAAACTTGGATTTGCGTTTTAGGGCTTTGATCACCAAAATACCTCGTCCAGGCGGTGGGCACAGAATTTCTGGGGAAATCGGCTGATAAATTAATGGATATTGGGTTGGATTTAAGCGAATAATATCGATGGCAGAAATTAATAGCGCATCCAATTCACCCCGCACCAGTTTTTCCAGCCGAGGTAAGACATCTCCTGTTGTAAACCGATATTGAAGATCCGGTATCAGGCGATTAAACTGAATCAATTGACGTTTTGAAAAATAACCAATTCGATCTCCAGCCTTTAAGTCATCAATCTTTTTATTTTGAGGAAAAACCAATAAATCCCGTGCATCTTCTCTAACGGTTAGCGCCACCCATTCGATCTCTTGATCTAGTTCTGGCTTACATTCTTCTAATGGCTGAATAACCAAATCAACTGTTTCATTTTTAAGCGCTTCATCCAAATCTTGCGTATAAGCAGATGCATCCACAAAAGCAGATAATGGACTTAAAGAAAAGCGATCTGCCTCGCAAGTGATGCTACTCAAATTAAACAGCGCTTCCGGATAAATTTGTGACAGATGACGCACCACCATTTGGCCATGTGCTTTACACACATCCTGATGACGAACACCGACTTGATATACTTTTCGTTCCTGTCTGCGCACAGATTCATCTGTTGATTCAAATGGTGTTTCTTCAATTGTTTTAATTCGGTGTTTTTTCATGCCTTATAAACCATTCATCTTTTGATACGTTGATTTCGCAAATGAATCTGTCATACCACAAATAAAATCTGTCACCATTTGGATACGTGCATACAGCCGTTCAACATCATCCATTTGATCTTGATGAGACAAATAATGACTGCGATAATTATCCGAAATAATCGCCATCAGTCTTGGTTCTAAAGATAATTGTGGCCGATCCGTCTGCCAATCTAAACAGGCAGGGATAAACAAATCTAATAAACCGCCAATAATTTTATTTGCTGCAATTTCAAGGCTGATAATCGATTTAGAAGTAAAGACAAATTCAACCGCGATATAACCTAAAACGTCTAATACCGTCGCCACTTCTGTCCCTTCAAACAAATCGTTCGGATACGTGCCATTCATAATGTCACCATAGTGATCACAAAATGAAGATGCCGTCTGCTGAATTAAAGCACCTTGTAAAAAGATAACCCAATTTTGGATGGCATAGAGTTCGGGTTTATTGACCTGGTTAATCTTACCTTCCGCATGTTTTTCGTCTAATTTATCGCAATAGGTCAAATAAATCTGACGTGCCTTCTCTGAAAGCTTTTCAAGATACGGATTATGCCTCAATGCTTCTTTTAAATCATTAAAGGAAAATCTGCCTTTTTTATAGGCATCTTCAATGTCTGCCGTCCGATAGGCAATATCATCTGCAGCCTCCAATAAATAGGTTAATGGATGACGGCAATCTTGTGCCCCTGTACTTTTAACAATATCCGCATAGAGATCTTTTTCACTATAGAAATAACCCATTTTATGATATTTGATATCCACGTGATTTGGGTCGACCTTTAAGGAAGAAACGGGATATTTAATCATGGTATTTAATAAGGGCTTGCTGAGATTCATGCCAAATTCATCTTTGACAAAATGCAAGCGTGTTAATAATCTCAAACCCTGTGCATTGCCCTCAAAATGGATAAAATCTTGTTGCATTTGCGGTGTCAGCCATGCGTTGAGGGGTCTGTCTTTGTATGTCAGGCGAGGCAAATGGCGAATAAACCAGTCCCGAATGGTCGTTTCTCCATAATGGCCAAATGGCGGATTTCCAATATCATGTATTAAACCTGAACACAATAACAGGTCACCAATTTCGTAGATGATACGTTGATCTGAATAAGCTTCAATGCGGCGAAAATATAATTCCTGAACAACCAATTGACCAAGAGATTTCGCTAATGAAGAGACTTCTAGTGAATGTGTTAACCGTGTTCTGACAAAATCACTCTGATCCAAGGGAAAGACTTGTGTCTTGTCTTGCAAACGACGAAAAGACGCCGATGTCACAATACGATGATAATCTTTTTCAAACGCATTGCGAAAATCGTTTACTGCGTGATTCTGGCTCGGTCTCAACCGATCTCCTCTCAGCAAATCTGCCCAATTCATTCGATACTGTACTTGCTTTGACACCACGCACCACCTAGAATTAAGAATGTTTCAATAGTATTGTACACCACACGACTCTAACCAAGATTTATGCCGCCACTTTTTTATTTTTTTCTTGAATGTGTTCCGATCATTTTTCTGTTCTTCATTATTTTCTCTAGTATTGCCTGGATTGGACAAAGATCTCGATCGAAAACAAAGCGCATCAAACCCCTTTACTATGGGATTTTTGGCGCCTATCTTGCTTGTGTTTTTTTACTCACCTGCTTACCTTTGCCGCGATTGAATACCCTTCCAAATTTTCAAACCGCGATCGAACACATCAATTATTTTCCCATAACCAAATTGGCCTATGCCGCACGTACGGCTTGGCATCAACTTCAAAACAGCCATATCCTGCCTTTTTTTCTGTTTTTACTCAATCTCATTGGCAATTTGGTTCTCTTATTACCACTAGCTATTTTTCTAAGACATTGCACAAAACTCAAACGGTTCTGGATTCTTTTGATCGCATTTGGTTCAAGTCTGCTCATCGAATCCATACAACTCATCTTTAATGCTTATGCAAACCGGCCCATACGCATCGTAGATATCGATGATGTGATCTTAAATACCTTTGGTGCAGCTATCTTTTTGTTCATTTCAAATTATAAAGCGTGGCTGCAAATCAGAAAAAATCAACGCATCATCCATATTCAACAGAGCATAGAAGCCTATACCCGCAAAAATAAACATCGCCCAAAAGGTTCAACTCAGAAACAGCCACCTAAACGTTAAAAAAGGCCTGCCATTCACTTTCCTTAAATCCAACTAAAACCCCCTGATCACTGATCAGCAAAGGACGTTTGACCAACATACCGTCCGACGCCAATAAAGCAAGCTGTTCAGCTTCAGACATCTGCTTAAGTTTTTCAGACAATTTCAGTTCACGATACAGCATCCCGCTCGTATTAAAGAACCGTTTTAAGGGCAAACCACTCTTTTTCCAAGCCGCTTCAATAACTTCTTGTGATGGATGGTCTTCCTTAATGTGTTTTTGATCAACATCAATCTGATGCTTTTTTAAGAAGGCCATTGCTTTTTGACACGTCGTACATTTTGGATATTCATAAACAACCGTTTTCATGATTCCGTTCCTCATCTTTATTGTATTCGGCATGATTTTCCTCAGAACAGATCTTTTAAACAAAAATCTACAAAAAGAGAAAAGCACCGTCTCTTTTATCTTAAATAAAAGTTTCGGTGCTCTGCCAGCGTTAAAACTGAAAATTAACCTTTTAATGCTGCCAATAAATTATCTAAATTCTTTTGCATCACTGTAAAATAATCTTCGTGCGCATTTAACTCATCCGCCGTTAACCCTTCAATCGGATTTAAAACCGATACCTTAGCGCCTGTTTCATCTGCAATGGTTTGAGCGACTTTTGGCGTTGTTAAAGTTTCAAAAAAGATGGTGGTAATACCTTTTTCTTTAATAAAATCAATCATCGCTGCCATTGTTTTTGGATCTGGTTCATCACTTGGAGACAAACCTGTTATGGACACTTGTTTTAAATCATAACGGTCGGCCAAATAGCCAAATGCAGCATGTGTGGTGACAATATAACGCGATTTAATATCCTTTAAACCTTTTTCATATCCGTCTTTTAAAGCGTCAAATTGTTTTTCCAAATCCGCTTGGTTTGCTTCATAGGTTGCTTTGTGCGCAGGATCCACTTCGATCAAAGCTTTTGCAATCGCTTGCATTTCTTTTTTTGCTAAATCTGGATCTAACCACACATGAGGATCTTGACCTTCGTGATGATGATGGTGATGATGGTGATGGTGGTGATGTTCGCCATCTTCATGCTCGTGCTCACAATGTTCGTGATCGTGCTCACAATCTTCATGGTGATGTTCATCTGCTTCACCGATTTCTTCTGCCGGATGATCTTTAAAATCAACCGTCAAACCTTTTGAAGCTTCAACAACTTTTAAATCCTGATTAACACGCGTTTCTAAAAATTGATCCACCCAATTTTCCATGCCCGATCCATTGTAAACAAATAGCTTGGCATCATTTAATTTAATCAAATCTTGACTTGTCGGCTCCCAGTCATGTGGTTCTGTTCCTGGCGGAACCAAATTGGTGACCTCAACCAAATCTCCCCCGAGTTTTTCTGTAAAAAAAGCCAATGGATAAAAACTTGCAACAACCTGTATTTTTTCATTCGACGATACGTTAGCAGATTCAGAAACACTGCCACTTGGCTGATTTGTCGGCGTGGTTTGTTGTTTTGTATGACAGCCAGCTAAAACAAAACCGAACATAGCTGTCACTAAAAGTAATGCACCTAACTTTTTCATTATTTGCCTTCTTTCTATTTCATATATGCAAATAATTCGCATATATTGGGCATGATAAAACGTAAAAATGAAGATGTCAATTAAAAAAATGAAGAAAATTATCGTACATTTTTGGGCAAAAAAAGAGGTCATGATCTCATTAAAGTGACCCCATCCTTCTGTTACAATATCAAAACGTTTGAAACAATTTTGTAAGAAAGGCTTACCTATGCCAGCAATTGCAACCAATCAATCGCTCTTACCCTTGTGGCAACAGGCTTTAGAGCTTATTCAAACTGAGATGTCTTCTCTCAGTTTTAAAACTTGGATTCGACCACTAGAACCCATTTCTTTTGACAATGGTACCTTGTGTCTGTATGCAAGTAATCACATTATGTTGAATTATGCCAAAAATTTTCAACCACTCATTCAATCTGCTTTAGAAACCATTACGTCAAAAGCAGTTCATGTCGAAATTCACGAAACAATACAAGATGCCTTATCTTCTACGGAAAAATCGTTTATCTCACCAACTTCCTATGATAAAACGATCCACGTAAAGCCAAATCAAGCAGATTCTTTTTTTTCGACCAAAAATCCGTCAAATGAAGAAAAACCTTCTATTGCAAGCAAATATACCTTTGATCAATTTGTGGTCGGCAGCGGGAATCAATACGCGCATGCCGCTTGCTTGGCTTTAGCAGAACAACCAAACCATAACGTGAATAATCCACTTTTTTTATATGGTGGTTCTGGTTTAGGTAAAACGCATTTAATGCATGCCATTGGCAATCATATTCGTCTGCATCACCCAGAAAAAAAATTGCTCTATATGCAATGCGAACGCTTTGTCAATGAATTTATTCATACAATCAGTCAAAATACCTTTACCTCTTTTAGGGAAAAATTTCGCAATTGCGATATTTTGATGATTGATGATATTCAATTTATTGAAAAGAAAGAACAAACTCAGATCGAGTTTTTTAACACCTATAATGCACTCTATGAACAAGGTAGCATTATTGTTTTAACCTGCGATAAACCACCCAGTAGTTTAACCGAATTAACAGACCGGCTCAGAACACGTTTTGCAAGTGGTTTAATTGTAGATATTCAACCGCCAGACTATGAGACACGCGTCGCCATCGTTAAAAAACATTGTGAAAATGAACAAGTTGAATTGCCGCCTGCGGTTATTCAATTTATCGTTGAACATGTCGATTCCAGTATTCGAGAACTTGAAGGTATCTGTAATTCTGCTGTTCACTACATTAAGTTGTGTAAACATGCAGATGCAACTTCTTGCATCAAGTTCTTACGCAATATCATTAATCCGACTCAAAAATCTAAAGTGACTGCAGATATCATTGTCAATGTGGTGTCAAATTATTTCAGCATCACACCCCAAGAAATGAAATCTAAAAAAAGAAGCAACAACATTGTTGTGCCTCGCTCTGTTGCCATGTATTTTATGAGAAATATTTTAGATATGACTTTTGAACAAATTGGCCATTTCTTTAATAAACACCACACAACTGTTATGCATAATTATTCAGAATTACTTGAAAAAATAAAGGAAGATCCAAAAATACAGAGTGACATTAATACCATCAAACAATCCTTAATGCCTCAAGGATAATGCACAAAATTCTGTGGATATGTGGATGGATTTAGACTGAATAATATGTGGATAAAAGATATACAGATTTTCCAAATTTTATCCTCGCTTAATTCAGAACAATATCCTCAAAAAAAGAAGCTTTCAAAAGCCTGAATAATCGGTATTTCTTGACTTTTACACAAAGTCAACAGACTATAATAAAAAGATGAATAACATCATAAAAAGGAGATGAACATGGAATTTATTTGCCCGACAAATGAACTAAAAAATGCTTTGAATAAAGTTCAATATGCCATTCCTGCAAAATCCACCATCAGTATTTTAGAAGGTGTTTTAGTTGAAGCTGTTTCAGATCAAATTATCTTAACCGGATATGATCAAGAAATGGGTATTATTTGTCGTATTCCAGCTGAAGTTAAAACAACCGGAAGTCTTGTTGTTCCTGCCAAGATGTTTTTAAATATCACATCTTTATTAAAAGATGAAACTGTTCAGATTATGTTATCAGCCCAAGATACCTTAAATATCCATTCTGGTAATTCTCATTTTGAATTAAAGGGTCAATCAGCTGAAAGTTATTCCAAATTACCAAGCGTCAAAAAAGAAAATGAATTAACCATCAGTCAAATTGATTTGAAACAAATGATTAAAGCAACAGAATTTGCCATTAGCAAAGACGAGCAAAGACGTAACTTAAATGGTGCACTTTTAAAATCTTATGATCATACGTATGAGATGGTAGCCATTGATGGTTTCCGTTTGGCAATGTGCAAAAAAACATCCGCTGTGCCACTGCCAAACCTCTCTTTTGTGATTCATGGAAAAACGCTCAAACAACTAGAATCGATGTTAAAAGACGAAAAACAAGCCGTAACGTTATTTACAACGCAAAATCATATCCAATTTGTGTTTGATAATGTCACCATGATTTCGAGATTGATTCAAGGCGAATTTATGCCCTATCAAAATTTGATGACAGATGAGCATTTAACGAAAATCACCCTTAAAACCAAAGATTTTCAATATTTAATTCGTTGTGCAATGACGGTGACCAATAATGACAATTTAAAATTTCCTGTAAAACTCAAAACAGATGATCAATCTACCTTCCATGTGATTGAAGATGCCGGACATACCAAATTCAATGATGCCATTGAAGCGGACATAGATGGTGAATCAATTGATATCGATTTTAACGCAGTCTATTTTAGAGATGTCTTGAATGTGATTGAAGATGAAGAAATGACCATTTATTTTAATGGTAAAGTTGGTCCAAGCTTTATTCGTCCAGTAGATGGTGATCATTTTGGCTATCTCATTATGCCACTTCGTCGTTAATTCTTATGCTGATTAAACAATTGATATTGAAACATTTTAGAAATTATGAAAATTTGACCCTTGTTCTTAAGCCAGGGGTCAATGTTTTGTATGGCAAAAATGGCCAAGGTAAAACAAATATTTTGGAATCTATTTATTTGTGCACTTGCGCATCTTCTCATCGGACATCCAAAGATAAAGAATTGATTTTTAAGGAAGCTCATGAATACGATGTTTTTTTACAGTTTGAATCTAATAAACGGGATCAATCTATACAGATTCGTTATTTAGAAGCAATAGCTCAAGATTTGTTGCGTCAAAAAAATCAACGCATTGTGAATCATAATGGGATTAAATTGGATAAAATCAATCAGTTACCAGGTCTTTTTAATGCGGTTATTTTTGCACCTGAAGATATGAAGTTGGTTAAAGATGGGCCTCAGGCAAGAAGACGTTTTTTGGATTTATTGATATCGCAAATTAAACCAACCTATTTTTCAGACTTACAAAAGTTTAATGTGGTGTTGCAACAACGGAATAAATTATTAAAGCAGATGAAAGAAAATGGCATTCAACAAGGCTATGAAAATCCATTTTCCATTCAGCTCGATATATGGGATGAACAATATGCAGATGTTTCGCTGAGATTAATCGAAACGCGAAAAAAGATGATTGATCAATTAAATGGATTTGCACGAGAAAGCCATTATCAAATATCAAATGGACTTGAAGTTTTAAACCTGCGTTATAAAACCATTTTCGATCACTCAGAAAATTCTGAGGACAAAGATCATGATTTAAAAATCGTATGGAAAAAGATGATTATTCAGAAATTAGAACGTCATCGCCAAGAAGATATTAAACGTGGAAGCACCAGTATCGGACCTCATCGAGATGATTTAATCATTGAATTTAATAATCTGCCAATCAAGTTATATGGTTCTCAAGGACAGCAGCGCACAGCTGTTTTATCCCTTAAAATTGCAGAATTAAAATTGATTGAATCCACCGTTCATCAAAAACCTGTACTGCTTTTAGATGACTGTATGTCCGAATTAGATCAACAAAGGCGTTCTGCCTTGGTTGAATATATGAAAGATTGTCAGGTGCTTATTACGTGTACAGAAAAAGAGTGGGTACATCATGCATTAGAAGAATTGGCTGGCTTAACGCATGTTTCGACTTATCATGTCCAAAACGGACAGATTACATCCGGATCAAGCATGATATAATCTAGATATGTATGTTCATATCGGTGGAAATTGTTCAATTTCAGATCGGATCATCATTGGCATATATGATTTTGATCAATTGACCACGGGAAAAAAAGGTCAGTTAAATCATCAATATCTTCAAGCAAAAGAGCAGACATTTCAAGTTGCTGTTTTAGGTGATGATCTTCCAAAATCATTTATTGTCACACTAGAAGGTATATATCTTTCGCCGATATCAACACATATTTTATGGCAACGATTGAAAAAACCATCTGTTTTGAATCGACGGTATGGTTCAGAAAGGGATTAATATGCAACAATCAGATGTAGATATTCAAGATAATAAAGATCTTCTTGCACATGCAGATGAAACCGCATTTGATCCAGACGGTGAACCGGTCAATTTAGCCAATGATCCAAGAGCATTATTGGAGGATTTTGTAGAGGCCAATATCTTGACAGAAACGGATCAGGATACGTTTGATACATCCAATCAATCAGAATACACAGAGGGTGATATTCAGGTATTAGAAGGATTAGAGGCTGTTCGCAAACGCCCAGGTATG
This sequence comes from Bacillota bacterium, assembly GCA_023420715.1. GTDB lineage: Bacteria > Bacillota > Clostridia > Saccharofermentanales > Fastidiosipilaceae > JAEZVR01. The sequence goes on from JAEZVR010000024.1 coordinate 23,306, forward strand.
TATATTGGGGATACGACAACCCGAGGTTTACATCATTTAGTGTATGAAATCGTTGCAAATTCTGTGGACGAAGCCATTGCTGGAAGATGTGACACCATTTATATCACATTAAACAAAGACGGTTCTGTGACAGTCGAAGATAATGGTAGTGGTATCCCTGTTGGAGAACACCCAAAGCTCGGTATTCCAACCGTTGAAGTTGTGCACACGGTTTTACATGCGGGCGGTAAATTTGGTGGTGGCGCTTATAGTGTTTCGGGCGGATTACATGGCGTTGGTGCGTCCGTTGTAAATGCCTTATCTGAATGGATGATGGTTGATGTTAAGCGAAATGGCGAATGCTACCATATTGAATTTGAGCGAGGTGAAACCGTTAAACCACTCGCCATTACAGGTAAAGTTGATCTATCTGAAACCGGTACAAAGACGATTTTTAAACCAGATCCGGAAATGTTCCCAGATTGTACCTTTGATTTTGGTGTGATGCTGACCCGTTATCGCGAAATGGCTTTTTTAAATAAAGAAGTCACGATTTATTTGACAGATGATCGGCCAGATGATGAACCGATTCAAAAGCGTTTGCATTATGATGGCGGTATTATTTCTTTTGTGGAATATTTGAATAAACATAAAGAAGCGCTTTTTAATCCACCGATTTATATTGCAAGCTCTGTGAGCGATGCTTTTGTAGAAGTATCGCTTCAATATAATGATAGTTATGTCGAAAATGTTTATTCATATGCAAATAATATTGCAACCGTTGAAGGTGGCACACATCTGACAGGTTTTAGAGCTGCTTTAACACGTGTAATCAATGACTATGCAAGGAATAATCATTTATTGAAAGAAAATGATAAAAATTTCTCAGGGGAAGACGTCCGAGAAGGTATTTGCGCCATTATAAGTGTTAAATTGCCAGAACCACAGTTTGAAGGGCAAACCAAAACAAAATTAGGAAATGCTGAGATTAGAACCCTTGTCGAATCGACAGTTGGCGATAAACTCATGACTTTCTTAAATGAACACCCTTCTGTTGCACGCTCTATTGTGGAAAAGTGCATGGCTGCTTCTAGAGCACGTGATGCAGCAAAGAGAGCGCGAGATTTATCCCGTCGGAAAGATTCTTTTGATGCGGTATCTCTCCCTGGAAAATTGGCAGATTGCCAAATGAGTGATCCAGAACTTTGCGAGATTTTTATTGTTGAAGGTGACTCTGCAGGCGGTTCAGCTAAAGGTGGTAGAGAAAGACGCTATCAGGCGATTTTACCGCTTTGGGGAAAAATGTTGAATATTGAACGTGCACGTATTGATAAGGTATATGGGAATGAAAAATTATCGCCCATTGTGATGGCACTTGGTGCAGGTATCGGCAACGATTTTGATATTGAAAAACTTCGCTATCATAAAGTGATTATTATGGCAGATGCTGATGTGGATGGATCTCATATCCGGACACTTTTGTTAACGTTCTTTTATAGACATATGAGAGAACTTGTTGAACGTGGCCACGTTTATATTGCTTGTCCGCCATTATATAAGGTATATATGGGTAATCAAGCTTATTATGCCTATGATGAAGAAGGTGTTTCTAAGATTAAGGCAGAACAAGGCTGGGAAAATCCCAAAATCCAGCGGTATAAGGGTCTTGGCGAAATGAGTCCAGAACAGCTTTGGGAGACGACCATGAATCCCGAAAGCCGATTATTGCTTAAAGTAGAAGTTGGCGATGCAAAGGAAGCAGATGAAATTTTTACTTTATTGATGGGCGAACAGGTTGAACCGAGAAGAGCATTTATACAAGAAAACGCCAAATATGCAAAACTCGATTATTAATGATAAAAATCGGCTTCTTTAAAAAGAGCGGATTTTAAATTTTGGGGATGGGGGTAATCGTGCTCCCTCCCTCTTTTTTACGATTTTTGTCTAAAAATAACCTTATAATTCGGGTTGCCTATGCTAAAATGTACATACGTTTCTTGGAGGGGTTTATGACAAAAGTTTTTGCAATTGTAAATCAAAAAGGCGGCGTCGGTAAAACAACCTCTTGTGTTAATTTATCAGCATTTCTAGCTGTTAGGGGAAAAAAAGTCCTTTTAATCGATTTAGATCCACAAGGTAATGCAACAAGCGGTTTTGGAATTGATAAAACGAAGATTCAATATTCAATCTATGATTGTTTGGTCAATGATATCTGCATCGATGATGTTTCACGTGAAACAGAACAGAAAAAACTGTCAATTATACCTGCAAATATTGATTTAGCAGGCGCCGAAGTTGAACTTGTTCAACAAAATGCAAGAGAATTTCGTTTAAAAGAGGCGTTAGAAAAAACAAAATATCAATATGATTTTATTATTATTGATTGCCCCCCTTCCCTTGGTTTATTAACGCTTAATGCGCTTGCTGCTGCAGACGGTTGTATTGTTCCTATGCAAGGTGAATTCTATGCTTTAGAGGGTTTATCGCAACTCATGGAAACAATCGGTGC
>JAEZVR010000155.1 GCA_023420715.1 Bacillota bacterium
CATGAGGTGTTCTGCCATATTTATACCTATGGTTGTCAACAAAATGACAATGATTCTGAAAAGCTGATAGCCCTTCTCCAACAGATGGGCTATCAGAATACACCCGATCCTGAGAAAGCCGATCTCATCCTGTTTAACACCTGTAGTGTACGTGGCAATGCAGATCAACGCTTTTTTGGGAATTTAGGCATCGTTAAAACATTTAAAAAACAACAACCCAATCTCATCGTCGGTGTATGCGGGTGTATGATGCAAATTGAATCGCATGTCGACAAAATCAAACAAAGCTATCCTTTTGTCGATTTAATTTTTGGCACATCCGACATCCATCGTCTCCCTGAACTCTTATATCGCCGATTAAGCGGCACGCGTCGTGTATATGATGTTAGTACAGATGATCTCATCGTCGAAGGCGTCCCCGTTCAACACGAACGAAAATTCCGCGCCTTATGCACCATCATGTATGGCTGTAATAACTTTTGCACCTATTGTATTGTGCCCTACACCAGGGGACGCGAACGCAGCCGTGATTTTGATGTCGTGATTGACGAATTAAAGTCCTTGGCTAATCAGGGCTTCAGTGAAGTCATGCTTTTAGGGCAAAATGTGAATGCCTACGGTAAAGACTTAAAAGATGATCATCGCGATACCTCGTTTGCCCATCTATTGGAGACAGCTGCGACAGAAACAGGACTCAGACGTATCCGCTTCATGACCAGTCATCCAAAAGATATCGATGATCGTTTGATTGAAGTGATGGCTGCCCACGAAAACATTGAGCGTCATTTACATTTGCCCGTCCAAAGTGGCAGCAATCAGATTTTAAAACGGATGAATCGTCATTACACAGTCGAACATTATTTAAAAACCGTTGAATTGGCCAAATCTAGCATCCCTGGTTTGGCACTTTCCACCGATATCATTGTCGGCTTCCCAGGAGAAACAGAGGCGGATTTTCAGCAAACATTAGATGTGGTTCAAGCGGTCGGATACGATAGCGCCTTTATGTTTCAATATTCGCCTCGAATTGGGACACCTGCCGCCCTAGCAGAGCATCAAATTCCCCAAGAAATTGTCACAGAACGCTTTAATCGATTAGTGGAATTGCAAAATGCCAACTCGCTTGCCGCTAGACAAAAACGGGTTGGACAGACATTTGAAGTGCTTATCGAGGGTCTATCCGATCACCATCGACAATTATTAACCGGTCGCGCGTCCGATAATCACCTGATTAATTTCAGCGTGCCCGATGAGATCTTCCAAAAAGAAGGACTGGCAGTCGGCGATTTGGCATCATTAGGCGCCAAATATGAGGGGCGAATGGTTCCCGTTCATGTCACCTTAGCCAAGACGTTTTCTCTAGAAGGGGAAATGGTTATTGAATAAAGGGTAATGCGATGGCCGATACAAAATTAATAGATAAGATTGATCAAGACAAATTAAGTCCCATGATGAAGCAGTATCTGAAGCAGAAAGAAGCCTGGTCAGACTGTCTGCTCTTTTTTCGCTTGGGTGATTTTTATGAATTATTTTTCGATGACGCGATTATTGCTTCAGAAGCATTAGATATTGCCCTAACCTCCAGAGATTGCGGACTTGAATCACGTGCACCCATGTGTGGCGTCCCCCATCATGCGGTTGATCAATATCTCAAACGCCTCATCGATCAAGATTTTAAAGTCGCCATTTGTGAACAAATGCAGGATCCTGCCACTGTAAAAGGGATTGTTGATCGACAGGTTGTTCGGATCATCACACCTGGAACCTTAACCAATATTGAACAATTAGATGCACGCAAAAATCATTATCTCGTTGCCCTCCACGCGCATCAAAACTATTACGGGTTAGCTTATTTGGATATCACAACAGGGGAATTTCAAACAACAGCCATAGCCTTTGGGCAAACGATGGATAAACTTCTAGGTGAAATCAGCAGATTAGATCCGTCCGAACTACTGGTTCATCCCGCAGATTTTCCTCAGGATTTACTGACACGCATCCAAGAAACCTCAACCTGCCACATTACACGTTTGGAGACCCTCGATACCGCTCAAATTCAGTCCTTTATCGCCGACACCTTCTCGAATCATTTTGACCATCTTTGGCAACCAGCTGTCGCGGCATTGCTCTACTATTTAAACCAGACACAGCGGGATATTCCCATACACATCGATGCACCCAACTGGTATGATCTGTCAACTTTTATGAAGTTAAATCAAACGGCAAGACGCAATTTGGAATTGACGCAAAGCCTCAAGGATCAACATTTGAAAGGGAGTCTATTGTGGACCATAGACCGTACTAAAACGGCCATGGGTTGCCGCATGCTGCGCCACTGGATTGAACAACCCCTCACCAATAAAGCCGATATTTTAGCTCGCCAATCGGTCGTTTCCTGTTTGAAAGAAGCCTTTATTAAAAGACAAACGATTCGAGATCAATTACGTCAAATTAAGGATATTGAACGACTCATCTCAAAAATTGCACTCAATACGTTAAATGCGAGAGATATGATCGCTTTGGCAACTTCCTTAATGCAGATACCAAATCTGCAATCCGAATGCATGACAAAAACCGATGATGGACTAAAGCAACTAGCTGCACAGCTGGCTGATTTATCACCGCTGGCCCAGCAATTATTGCAGGCTATCAATCCAGATCCACCACTGTCGCTAAAAGAGGGAAATCTGATTCAATCTGGATACGATCCTCAGGTTGATCAATTGCGAGAATTGGCAAATGGCGGACAAAATGGCCTCATCGAATTAGAAAATCGAATCAAGCAAGATACGGGAATTAAAGGTCTAAAAATTGGTTATAACCGTGTATTTGGCTATTATTTTGAGGTTCCCAAAAGTCAAACAGGATCGGTTCCAGCGACCTTCATCAGAAAACAAACCTTAGCGAATGCTGAGCGCTTTTATACAGACGAACTAAAGCAGCTGGAAGACAATTTGCTGGGAGCCAAACAAAAACTAGTTGACTTAGAATATGAAATATTCTGTACTTTAAGAAATAATTTAAAATCTGTGCTCAATACACTCAAGCAAATGGCACATGCGCTTGCCACCATCGATGTTTTACAAGCCTTAGCCGAACACGCAGACCGTTCTAATTATTGTCGACCAGAATTGATCGATGATGGAGAAATTTATATTGAAAATGGTCGCCATCCGGTCGTTGAAACAGTTTTACCAGCTGGTGGATTTGTCCCCAACCAAACACGCATGAACGGGGAAGACGAGCGCTTTTTACTGATTACAGGGCCAAATATGTCTGGTAAATCAACCTATATGCGGCAAGTTGCCCTCATTGTTTTACTCGCTCAAATGGGGAGCTTTGTTCCGGCAAGTGCTTGTCGAATCGGTATTGCGGATGCCATTTTTACCAGAATCGGTGCATCAGATGACTTGGCAGGGGGGGCCTCCACATTTATGGTCGAGATGTCTGAAGTCTCAAACATTCTGGCCGAAGCAACACCTAAGAGCTTGCTCATCATGGATGAAATCGGCCGTGGCACATCCACCTTTGATGGATTAGCCATCGCATGGGCGGTGATTGAATATCTCGTTTCAACGAATCATCTCGGTGCACGAACCCTATTTTCAACGCATTATCATGAGCTGACAGAATTAGAAGGACAATTGTCAGGATTCAAAAACTATCATATTAAGGTAGATGAAAGTCAAGAAGATATCGTTTTTTTACATCAAATTGAACGCGGTCCAGCCAATGAGAGTTATGGAATCGAAGTAGCCAAGCTCGCTTGTATCCCACAACCGGTTATCTTAAGAGCAAGGGATTTACTCCATCAACTGGAAACCGAAGGCAAAAAACAGCGTCAGCGACGCAAAAATACTCAAGGGGTCTCGCAAGATCAGCCAGATTTGTTTACAACCTATTTATCGGTTCAATCTTATGACCACGTCATCGAAAAAATACACCAGCTCGATATTCAGATGTTAACGCCACTCGACGCCTTAAATATACTCTATCAATTAAAACAAGATGTTAAGCCGATTAATCCAAAAAAATAGAAGAGGCCAAAATGGGGATTATTCGAAAATTAGATGCACAGACAGCCAACAGCATTGCCGCAGGCGAAGTGGTCGAAAGGCCCGCCTCAGTGGTTAAAGAATTGTGCGAAAATGCACTGGATGCTGGCGCAACCCACATTCATATTGATCTTAAAAATGGCGGCATGCAAGCCATTCATGTCGTTGACAATGGCTGTGGTATGGACGCTGAAGATGTTAAAATGGCCTTTGTCGCCCATGCGACCAGCAAGCTCTCACAGATTGACGACCTCAATCATTTAAGCACCATGGGGTTCAGAGGGGAAGCCTTGGCATCCATCGCTGCCGTTTCAAAAATCACTGTCAAAACAAAGCAAGCGGATTCAGCGTGGGGAACTTTTCTCCGAATCGAGGGCGGGGAAGTTCTCGATCATCAATCCTGTGGCTGTTCCAACGGCACGAGTATCTTGGTTGAACATCTGTTTTATAACACACCAGCCCGTTATAAATTTTTAAAAAAAGATACGACGGAAGCCAGCAAAATAACGGATATTGTTCAACGATTCGTCCTAGCTAGACCAGATGTCTCTTTTCAATTAACACATCACGGGCAAACAATCATCCACTCTCCCGGTAATCATGATCTTCAAAGTGCGATATACAGCTTGTTTTATCAAAAAGGTCTCACAGATCTCCTAAGCATACAGGATGTTGCATCCCATACCATTGGTTTGACGGGTTATATTAGTGGTACTCAAGGGATGAAAAAAAGCCGCCAATGGCAGTTTTTTTTCGTCAATAACCGCATGATAAAATCCCCTTTAATGACTAAAGCACTTGAAGATGGCTATCAATCCTTTGCGATGAAAGGACAGTTTCCAGTCTGTGTTCTTAAACTTCTTATTCCGCCCAGTGAGGTTGATATCAACGTTCACCCGCAAAAAACAGAAGTGCGTTTTGCAAATGAACAAGCCATCTATCACACGATTAAAGCAGCTGTAAAAGCCACCTTACTTGAACATGTTGGACCTAAAAACATCGATTTTGACGTTGTCGCAAAAGCTTCCAAGGCAAACATGAACGTAACTCTCGCTGAGCCACAACCGATTCCATGGTCATTCTTGCCTGCACAACAGAATGCCCCTTCAAATCCCTCACCAGCATTGCCAGAACGACAGCATTTGCCACAGGAATCCGCTGCCATGTTGAACCCGGTTAAGCCGACAAGCAATGCTGAAAATTTAATCAAACACTGGGATACCCCAACTAAAGCCGAAGACAAACAGAGCCCACCAGCTGTTGCCACCACCAATTCGGATGCACAGGTCACGACATCTAAAAATGCCATGCGTCCTTTGCAAGAAGGCCGCTTCCTCGGCGCTTTATTCAACACCTATCTCATCATTGAAGGGAAAGAGGTGTGTTATTTAGTGGACCAACATGCTGCACATGAAAAAATCAATTTTTATCGTTTTAAAGCAGAATTTGCCAATCATCAAACAGTCAGCCAACCATAGTTGGTTCCAGAAATTTTACAGGTATCTGCAACGACCATACCCCTATTGATCGAAGCCAACCACTTTTTAGAATCCTTAGGGTTTTCTTTTGAACCTTTTGGCCCTACCAGTATCCGTTTAACCTCGGCACCAGCTTGCGGTAAGACAGTGTCTCCCCGAAACCTATTTATACAAATCATCGAAGCGATTGAGCGCCAGGGCGTAGACATGACCAAACAGCAGTTGAATTCCGATTCAGATGACCTGCTGGCAGATATTGCCTGTAAAGCCTCCATTCGGGCACACGATACGTTGAGTGAAGCAGAAGTCTTTGCACTCTTAGATCAAATGTCAATCCTGCCTCATCCATGGCAATGTCCTCACGGTAGACCAACCGTAATCGAATTAACCAAACCCGCCCTAGAAAAACTTTTTAAACGGATTGTCTAACAACGATGCACACCCATTCACCAATAAGGCCAATCGTCATCACAGGACCAACTGCCAGTGGCAAAAGTCAAATCGCCATGGGAGTCGCAGCATATTTTAAAGGTGCGATTGTTGGTGCAGATTCGATGCAAATCTACCGAGATCTACAAATCGGCACAGCCAAACCATCCAGCCTAGATCGATCGACCATTCCACATTATCTCGTTGACTGTATCGATCTGTCACAAAATTTTAGTGTTGCAGAATATTTGCAGATGGCCCAAAAAATTTTGACCCAGCTATCCGCTGACAGACAACAAGCCATCATTTGTGGGGGGACAGGTCTATATATATCCGGATTGGTGAATGGCAATCACTACAACACCTTGCCTGTCGATGATCAGCTGCGCCAATCACTTAACAAACAGGCTCAGAGCCAGGCCGGTATCGAACGTCTGTATCAAAAACTACAGGCCTTAGATCCAGAAGCAGCCAAAAATATTCATCCAAACAATGTCAAACGCATCATTCGCGCCATCGAAATCAATCAAATGACAAAAGGCACGAAGGGGATACATCAACCCTTTCCAGCTAACCATCAAATTCCCAAAGAGAGCATATTTGTAATCACGCATGATCGGGATACCCTCTATCGTCGCATCAACCAACGCGTCGATCAAATGATCGAATCCGGTTTGCTTGAAGAGTTAGAGATGCTTATTCAAAAACAGCTCCCACTGACAGCGACCTGTTGGCAAGCCATTGGCTATAAAGAGTTTCTTCCCTATATCCACCATGAACAACCCTTGGATACATGCATCGATCACCTCAAACAGGCAACAAGGCGCTATGCGAAACGCCAACTCACTTGGTTCAAACACCAATTTCAAGCGAGGTGGTTGATCAACTTAGATCCAGAGGATGCAATCAAACAAATTTGTCAAACCATTGAAACGTCCGTTTGAGGGGCGTGCAAAAGCACTACGCCTTTGGCATGGTACTCACAATCGCGGATTGATCTGTTTTACGTACAGCTGAATGCAAATCATGCCAATGCAAAGCATCTTGTGGGACAATGGCTGCCAAAGCAGATCTAAAAACAAGCAAGAGTTCTCCCTGATCATTGGCTACAATGAGGCTCCACTGATCAAACCGCTTAACATACCCGGTTAAAACACTGTCATTTTTTAAATGGATCTTGATCTTTCTAACTTGCTGGGTGCAAGTGGCCAAAAACTGATCTTGCAAAGAAGGTCGAAACATTCGATGTTTTCCATAAGATCTTGAAGGGGAAGCAGGGAAGTGGGTGTAACGGCTTTCTGATACGAGATTCATTGGTTTTCCTCCATCATTAGTCAATATGGTCAAAGTGTAAACCGTCGAGTCAATAGATCCCCACCATATCGTTCGAAAAAAATCGACAATTTTCGTAAAAAAAGCACATGCCCGAGGGCATGTGTTCAGAATTTCAGCTAGGCGCATTCAGACATGTGCTTTTTTATCCGGCGATTAGAGCTGAGCTAGGACCTCATTTAAATCGGGTAATTCACCTAATTCATAGCATTTTGCCCAAGCAACGTCTCCATTTTCATCCACAATAATATTGGCACGTTGTGAATGTCCGCCCGCTGCAACATAAATGCCATATGCTTCTGCAACAGCGCCCAAAGGTGCATAATCAGCCAACAATGGCGTTTCTTCAATACAGGCAAATTTTGCCCAAGCAGCTTTAGAAGGTTGATGATCGACACTTAAGCCCAATGCAACCGTATTCTTTGCCTTTAAGGTCTCAATTTCACGTTCTAACGCTCTCATTTGATCCAGACAAACAGATGTCCAAGCCAATGGATGCCAAGATAATAAGACCTTTTTACCTTTTAATGCACTTAACGTAACTGTGTTGCCGTTCTGATCAACTAAAGAGAAGTCTGGTGCTTTTTGACCAACTTGAATCATAAAATACCTCCATTTTGGGGAATAATTTGCTACACCCCTCATCTAGTAAAAAAATATGAATTTATTATAATGATAAAAAATTACAAAAGAGGAAACCTATGTTCGCTTATCAGACAAAATCAGGCCATTCAACCCATTGTCAAGCACAAAACCGCCCGATTTCCATTGCAATTTTAGGTGCTGGTACGGTTGCGAGTGGTGTCTATCAACTCATCGAAAAAAATGCATCTTTGATCGAACAGAAGGTGGGTGCCACACTAAAACTCAAATGGATCTTGGCCAGAACGCCGCAAAAAGCACTCAATTTGGGGATCCAGACCGAACAAATTACCCAAGATTTCCAAAAAATCTTAACCGATCCTGAAGTCGACATCATCATCGAATTGATCGGGGGTATAGAACCCGCAAAAACCTATATCGAAGCCGCGTTAAAAACTAAAAAAAATGTCGTAACAGCAAACAAGGACCTCATTGCCAAACACGGCGTATCCTTATTTGCTCTCGCTGAAACGAATTGTGTTGATCTGATGTTTGAAGCAAGTGTCGGGGGCGGCATTCCCATTATTATGCCCATGAGACGTACCCTTGCTGGCAACGCCATCAAGGCAATGATGGGCATCTTAAACGGCACAACCAATTATATGCTCACCCAAATGACCAAAAATGGACTGTCCTATGCAGAAGCTTTAAAAGATGCACAAGATCTCGGTTATGCCGAAGCCAACCCGAGTGCAGATGTGGATGGGTTAGACGCTGGTCGGAAAATGGCCATTTTGGCTAAACTCGCTTTTCAGGCAGATATTACGGATGAGTTGGTGCCCTGTGAGGGCATTAGTAAACTGCGACAACAGGACTTTGATTATGCCAAACGCTTCAATTATGTCATTAAAATGTTGGCTGTTGCAAAAGCAACAGATGAAGGTATCGAATTGGGGGTCTATCCTTGTTTTATCGATCAAAAACATCCCCTAGCAGCGGTGAATGATGCCTATAATGCTTTGTTTATTAAGGGCGATGCGGTGGGGGAAGTCATGCTCTATGGGCAGGGCGCAGGTGCAATGCCAACGGCCAGCTCAGTGGTTGGTGATCTAATGCAAGTGATGCGTCACATCTGTTCGAATGCGACAGGGCAAGGGAATGAATTTAACCCGGTCACCTGCGAAATTTTACCGCCATCAGAATCTCGTCATTCATTTTTCATCTCCATGAGCATTGCAGATCAGCCCAAAGTGCTGGCAAAAATTGCCGCCGGTTTTGGCGAGCACGGCGTCAGTATTCAATCAGTCGGTCAACATCCATCTGGAGATGGGAAAAGCGAACTCATTTTGATTACCCATGTTGTCAAAAAAGGTGCTGTAGAAGCCACGTTAAAAGCCTTAACCCAAACAGATGTCGTTTTATCCATTCATTCGATCATTCGGGTCATTGATCATACATCTAGTCACTAAAAAGGAGACAAAAATGTCCGCTCATGAGTACGTGCCGACCAAAATCAGTTGGCTAGAAAATATCGCCAGTCTTCGCCAAACCTTTCAATTAAACGATACAGATTTAATTGTTTCCACATCTGGGATATTAAAACCCTTCGTCCATCTGTTTAATGGAGAAAATGGAGATCCAGCGCTACCAATTTTATATTGTAGTGATCATTTTCGAGGAGAACCAGAAGCCCGTCATTACAATCTCTTAAAACAACTTGTCCCTCAAACCACCAAACGCATTATTGCCATTGGTGGCGGATCTGTTCTGGACTGTGCAAAAGTCATGGCTTATTATGATGAATTTCAGGTAGAAGACATCATCGCCGGCTATCGACCACGACCAGAACGCAGATATTTTATCGCCGTACCAACCACCTGTGGAACAGGTTCGGAAGTAACACCTTTAGCAAGTGCTGCCTTTCCTGAATTGAAAACAAAAAAGGGCTTTGGATTCGACGAAATGTATCCAAATGAAGCGGTGATCATCCCAGAGGTCTTGTCCTACTTGCCGGATCATCCCTTTGCGACAAGCTCCATGGATGCCCTGGTCCATGCCGTCGAATCCTATTTATCGCCTAAGGCGACCGTCTTTTCAGAAGTGCATTCAATCGCAGCGATCCAATTGATCTTGAAAGGCTATCAAGCGATTGTCCAAAACGGTTTTTCTGCCAAATTGACCCATGCTTGCGCCTTTTTAACGGCAAGCACCTATGCGGGCATGGCCTTTGCCAAAGCCGGATGCGCCGCTGTGCACGCCTTAAGCTATCCCTTGGGCGGTCTGTATCACGTTCCTCATGGCGAAGCCAATCAAGCGATGTTCATGGCAGTTTTAAACCATTATCGACAGAAAAAACCAATTGGGAAATTAAACCAACTCGAAGATCTATTGGCAATGATCTTAAATTGTGAATCTCATGAAGCGCTCGATCAATTAAAACAAATAACCGAAAAGATTTTACCTGCAAAACCCTTAAGTTCTTATGGCGTTAAATTCGAAGAACTAAACACAATGGCACAAACCGTATTCGATGGTCAACAACGGCTATTAGTCAATAATTATGTACCTTTTTCGACGGACGATATTTTAGCAATCTATCAAAAGCGCTATGCATAAACAACGAATCCTGCGTCGGACTGAAGCAAGTGAAAAAGCCTCTTCTCTTGTAAAACCGCCTCCGACATAAACAAAATTTATATTTTGTTTATGTCGCCAAAAGATTTAAACCCCTCCTCATCACCTGTATAATAATGAATAAGCATTTTCATTGAGGTTGACCATATGAACATTGTTATTTGCGGCGCCGGAAAAATTGGTGAAACACTTTGTTACGAACTATCCAGTGAAAAACATGATGTGATGCTCATCGACAAAGATCCGCTGCGCTTACAGGTTTTAATTAATAACAGCGACATTGTTGGCGTTTGTGGCAATGCGGCTCTATATGATGTCCAAAAAGAAGCTGGTGTCGATCAATGCGATATTTTTATTGCCTGTTTACCCTCGGATGATGTTAATATCATTGCCGCCATTACCGCAAAGGCTTTTGGCGCCAAGCGAATTATTGCCCGTGTCCGCGATCCAGAATATACAAAACAACTTGACTTTTTTCGTGAGCGTTTGGGCATTGACTACATTATTAATCCAGAACTTGAAACCGCACGCGATCTTGCCCGAATGGTTCAACTCCCAGAGGCTGTTTCTGTCGAGCATTTTAATCGGGGTAAATTAAATATCGTCAACTTTACGGTGCCACCCGCTTCCATCATTACCAATATGTCTTTGATTGAATTTCGACGGACTTTCCCAGATCTGCTGGTTTGCATTATCAAACGCGGTGATCAAATTATCATTCCTGGAGGGCACAACCAACTCAAACCTAGTGACAACGTCTATTTAACTGGGGATCTTCAATCTGTTCGCAACCTTTTTGTCAGTATTTATAAGGTCAAAAGACGGATCAAGTCAGTACTCATTGTCGGAGCTGGACGGATTACACATTATCTCATTCCCCGTTTAGAACGCTTCGGCATTCGAATTAAAGTCATTGAAAACAACCGGACACGCTGCGAGCAACTCGCTGAGCAATTTCCCAAAATCGAAATTGTGCACGGTGATGGTACCGATCAAAAAACATTGATGCAAGAACATGCAGAAGCTTATGATGCCTTAATTTCTTTAACGGGTATCGATGAAGAAAATATCGTGCTTTCCATGTATGCCGATCAACTTCAGATGAACAAAACCATTGCAAAAGTCAACCGAATCAATTTGCTAAATGTTCTCTCGATTCAAGATACCTTTTCAATTGTCACACCGCATCAAATTATCAGTGACAAAATTCTGCGCCTCATTCGCTCTTGGCAGCATACACATTTTTCAAATATCGAGGAACTGTATCGGCTCGCCAATGGTCAGGTTGAACTCCTGCAGTTTAGAGCGGTCGATGGGTGTCGCATTATCGGACGCTGTCTAAAAGATCTGCGCCTAAAATCCAGCACCTTGGTTGCCGTCATTGTTCGAGAAGGGAAACTCATTTTCCCGACTGGAGATGACCTCATCCAATCCGAGGACGTCGTTTTGGTGGTCACTGCTCAGCAGGACATTGTAGAACTTGATAATATCCTAGCCGAATAAATACTGTGAGGTTAACATGAATTATAGTGTCCTAAGATATTCACTGGGCCGCATGCTGATGATCATTGGCGCACTCATGATCTTGCCCGTCCTTGTTGCACTGATCTATCAGGAACCCCTCACCAATACCCTTGCCTTTATATACAGCATGGGCATAATGATGGGTATTGGTTGCATCATGAGCTTTAAAAAGCCAAAAGATCATCACTATTACGTCAAAGAAGGGATTATCATCGTCAGTCTTAGCTGGTTCTTAATCTCCTTGCTCGGTGGACTTCCCTTTATTTTCAGTGGGGCGATACCAAATTTTGTCGATGCGTTTTTTGAAACAGCAAGTGGTTTTTCCACCACAGGTGCAAGTATCTTAATCAATGTCGAAGCCCTCTCCCGCTCCCTTCTCTTTTGGCGCAGTTTTACTCATCTCATCGGTGGTATGGGCG
>JAEZVR010000156.1 GCA_023420715.1 Bacillota bacterium
CTCATTAAAGCCCTAAAGATCAAATTAAAATTTCTCATCAGATGAAGCATCACTGCCGCAAGGCAGTGATTTTTTATTTGTTAAAAATTTGTGAAAAATGCATAAAAAATATAAACAAAACACTCAATTGATTGGTTGATTTGTAACTGCCGTTACAGGGAAACAGATCTTGCTCGATACGATAAAACTATACATCAGCTGTTGGCTTTAGTTGGCAGTTGCGCAGATGCGCACTAAAGGGCAACGTCAGTTTTGGAGGTGACCATGCTGTATCAAACGTCTGAGCGGCACGAAGCCATTCGTGCGAAGGTTCGAGCTTTTGCAGAAAGTGAAATTAAGCCGATTGCATTTATGCTCGATCAAGAAAATGAATTTCCAACAGAACAAGTCAAAAAAATGGGAGAGTTAGGCATTATGGGATTGCCTTTCCCGAAAGAATATGGCGGTGCTGGAGAAGATATTCTCAGCTACGCCATTGCTGTGGAAGAACTCTCTCGAGTAGATGGTGGTACGGGTGTTATTCTGTCTGCGCATGTATCTCTGGGTACATGGCCAATTTTTGCTTTTGGGACAGAAGATCAGAAAAAGAAATATTTGGTGCCTCTGTGCAAAGGTGAAAAAATTGGTGCTTTTGGTTTGACCGAACCGAATGCCGGTTCTGATGCAGGTGGTACAGAAACGACTGCTGTTTTAAAAGGCGATCACTATATTCTCAATGGCGGTAAGATTTTTATTACGAACGCGCCTAAGGCAGATACCTATGTGGTGTTTGCATCAACAGATCCAGATTCAGGTACACGAGGCATTAGCGCTTTCATTGTTGAGAAAGGCTGGGAAGGCTTTACTTTTGGAGATCATTATGACAAGTTGGGCATTCGCTCATCTTCTACCGCAGAATTGGTATTTAATAATGTGAAAGTCCCAAAAGAAAATTTACTCGGTAAAGAAGGACAAGGCTTCAAAATTGCCATGGCCACGCTGGATGGCGGTCGTATTGGGATTGCTTCTCAGGCTTTAGGTATTGCGCAAGGTGCTTATGAATGTGCCTTGGATTATGCCAAGGAACGTGTTCAATTCGATAAACCGATTGCATTCCAACAGGCGATTTCATTTAAATTGGCGGATATGGCAACCTCCCTGCGCGCTTCTCGTCTCTTAATCTACAGCGCTGCTGAGTTAAAAGAACATCATGAGCCATATGGTATGGAATCTGCCATGGCCAAACAATATGCCTCGGATCGCTGTCTGGAAATTGTCAACGACGCCCTGCAAATTTTTGGTGGCAATGGTTATCTCAAGGGGATGGAAGTTGAGCGCTTCTATCGAGATGCGAAGATTACTACCATATACGAAGGCACCAACGAAATTCAACGCGTAGTTATTGCCGCACATTTGATTGGCAAACCGCCAAAAGAAGCAGGCGGAACTGCTCGAGCCAAGGCCAGAAAATCAGCGGTAACCGGGCTGCGTAAGAATATGATGATTCGCGAGGGTTCCCCAGAAGAACAAGTTGAAACCCTGGTCAGTGAATTGAAAAAGATCGGCTACGATTTTACAGTTGGTATTCCAATGGATACCCCAATTGTCGAAGCAGAACGTGTGGTCAGTGCAGGTAAAGGTATTGGCGATAAAAAGAACATGAAGCTTATTGAAGAGTTGGCTAAGCATGCAGGCGCTGCCATTGGTTCTTCCAGACCTGTTGCAGAAACCTTAAAATATGTGCCGCTGAATCGCTATGTGGGTATGTCTGGTCAGAAATTTAAAGGTAATTTGTACATTGCCTGCGGGATCTCCGGTGCAAACCAACATTTAAAAGGGATTAAGGATGCAGCGACCATCGTTGCAATCAACAAAAATCCAAATGCACCAATTTTCAAAAATGCTGATTTTGGCATTGTTGGGGATGTGGAAACGATCTTGCCGTTGTTGGCCAAAGCGCTCGATACGGGTAAAAAAGAACCCGCACCACCGATGGTTAGAATGAAACGCTCTAAGCCCAAAAAATTGGCACCCGATTATCCAATTTATGTTTGCAATGGCTGTGGCTATGAATATGATAAACAACTCGGGGATGCAGAAAACGAAGTCGCACCTGGTACACCATTTGAAAAATTACCGGATGAATGGATTTGTCCTGAATGTGGTGAAGAAAAAACGGGTTTCATTAAAAGCTAATTGGATCGAAGAGGAGGTCCGCTATGTATAACGTTCGTAAAGTCACAGAAGATTTATATTGGGTGGGCGCGAATGATCATCGTTTGCATCTGTTTGAAAATATTTATCCCATTCCACGGGGGGTCTCGTATAACGCCTATCTGCTATTGGATGAAAAAACGGTTTTGTTCGACACGGTTGATTGGTCAGCCTGCCGCCAGTTTTTGGAAAATATTGAGCATGTCCTCAATGGTCGCCCGCTAGATTACATGGTTATTAATCATATGGAGCCAGATCATGCGGCTTGTATTGAAGAAATTTTGCTGCGCTATCCTAAAGTTAAGGTTGTCTGTACAGAAAAAGCTTATTTTATGATGGGTCAGTTTGGTTTTTCTGTCGGTGAAGATCATATCGAAGTATCTGAAGGGGACACCTTATCTTTTGGTAAACATGAAGTGATGTTTGTCTTCGCACCGATGGTTCACTGGCCAGAAGCCATGGTGACACTTGATTTGACCAACGGTGTTTTGTTCAGTGCAGATGCATTTGGCACCTTTGGGGCTCTGGACGGCAAGCTGTTTAATGATGAGGTCGATTTTGATCGTGAATGGCTGGATGATGCACGGCGCTATTTCACGAATATTGTTGGGAAATATGGCCCCCATGTTCAATCCTTACTTAAAAAGGCTTCGACCGTGAATATTTCAATGTTCTGTCCACTTCATGGTCCCGTTTGGCGTAACGATCTCGGCTATTTGATTCATAAATATGATTTGTGGTCACGTTATGAGCCTGAAGATAAAGATGGCGTGATGATTGCCTACGCCTCGATGTATGGGAATACAGAAAATGCGGCGGAAGTATTGGCAGCTAAATTGTGCGAAAGAGGCATTACAAACGTCAAACTCTACGATGTCTCCAATACGGATCAGTCGATTCTGATTTCTGAGACCTTCCGTTGTGGTCATATTGTACTCGCTTCGGTCACCTATAATTTGGGTGTTTATCCGAGAATGAAAGATTATATCCACGATATGAAAGCCTTAAATGTTCAGAATCGAACGGTTGCCATTATTGAGAATGGATCATGGGCTTGCAAGTCCGGTTCTTTGATGGAAGAGATGCTGGATGAGATGAAAACCATGTCGGTCTTGAGCGAGCAAGTCTCAATGGCGTCTTCTCTTAATGAAACCAATGAATATGAAATGAATGCCCTTGCAGATGCTCTGGTAGAATCTATTCATAAGCTTCAAGCAGAAGGTTAAGATCAATCGTTTTGTTTAAAAAAGCCACCGTTAAGGTGGCTTTTTTTGTGCGGAAAAAATTGTCACATTTTACAAATGAATATTGACGACAATTGTGGCAAGCATTCATAATGCATTCGACATGGAGGTATTTTATGAGAACTCAATCACGCATTCAGATACAACAGTTGGTGATCATGGCTTTGTTTGTGGCATTGATCACAGTAGGGGCTTTTATTCGCATTCCTTTTCCCCTAGTGCCCATTACCCTACAATCTGCCTTTACGCTTTTGGCAGGTTTATTATTGGGACGTAAAAAAGGCACATTAACCGTCATCATTTATCTGGTGTTGGGTTTGATTGGTATCCCGCTCTTTGCGCAGGGGGGCGGCCCTTGGTACGTCTTAAAG
>JAEZVR010000112.1 GCA_023420715.1 Bacillota bacterium
GATCATACCGCCATAATGATGAGCCTCCCCGCTTCTTGGTAAGCGCTTATCCGTCTTCTTTGTCGTTGTCGATGTCGGTACAGACTGAGTATTTGTCCTCGAATCTGGCAAGGTTGGCTTCGTATCGCTCGTCGTAGATGGCTGCTCATCTAACGGTGGCGTTCCACCTGTTCCAAAATCCGGGGCAGTTGGATGTGTATCCGTCGGATAGCCTGGCAAAACAGTTGGTTTATTGACAGTTGGCCGCTCAGTTGTTGTCGTTGTGGTCGTGTCTGAGGGCTGGCTAGTTGTTGTCGTTGTGGTCGTGTCTGAGGGCTGCTCAGTTGTTGTCGTTGTAGTCGTGTCTGAGGGCTGCCCAGGCTTTGGATCTGGTTTGCTAGGTTTTGGTTCAACCGGATCTGGTGTAGTCGGATTTGGGTTTTCTGGATTAACAGGTTTGGTTTGACCAGGGTCTGGTTTTTCCGGATTTGGTTTCGGATCCGGTGTTCCGGGTTCTGGTGATGGCTCTGGGTTAGGCTTAGGCGTCGGTTCAAAATTAAACGTATAGGTCGCCACAACCGAACGTGGATCATTCAAATCTTTAACCGACAAAATCACTTGTTTTTTGGGCTGTGCATCTGTTGGTTCAACAACTTGCTTGTCAACCCGATACAATTTCTGACCTGCCTCAGTTAACAGAATATTGGCATCGAGTTCAGCATCCACCTGACCTTCCTGATACGGAATATGGTAGACAGATGTATCCCGATTAAATGCCGGATATTCAACCAATCCACCCGCTTGACTATAGCGTATATTGGCGCCTTCAAGCCATTCGACCGGATCACCATGATCTGTTTGCGTATTGTCTTCAAAGACAAAGGTATAGATTGCACGTGGATCATCTGCAAGCACATCATCTGTTAATGCAAATACTTTTGCGGTAACCACTTTTTGACGAAGGACGGCAAAATCTTCTTGTTTTTCTTCGTAGATCACTTGAATCTTCTGCTCAGCGCCTGGAGCCAAGAGCAGTTTTGCAGTTGCTTCCTCAATGACTTGTCCGTCTTGATACGGATACAGGTATTCATTTTGATCAAGTTTAAAGGTCTGCTCAGCTGTAAATGCACCAGCATTCGATATGCGATACTGGGCACCCGTGATTAATTCCGCGAGGTTAAGATCATTCAGCATGAAGGTGAACTGATACCTGCCCACGATTTCATCTGGCTTCCCTTTTGTGAAGAGTTCGGCCACGATCGTTTTAGAGCGATTATCAGGTGCAAGTGTCGGTGTATATTTAACCTCAAGATTTTCATCAGCCAAGACCAATTGAACATCCGCATCTTTAACTTGTGTCGCTTGGTCATCTCTAAAGACATATTCCGACTTACCGTCTGTAAAACCTTTTACAGGTGCCCAATCGGTATCAGAAGTCCAGCGATAATTAACCGTTTGAATCCGACTTTCGTCCGTTCTCGTGACTCGGTACAAAGTAGCCGGATCTGTCTCCGGATAAGAGGGTTCTCTATTGATGCTTGTGGCGACTGCTTCTGGTGTACCATTCCGCAAAACAACCGGTTCATTTACACTGCGTCTTGAACGATTCGCCCGTGTAACAGAAGATGAAGTTTGTGTGGAAGTGCCAATGGGGAAGATATCATATTCAAATGCCATCGGTTCTGGTGAAATTTCAGCATAAGGCAAAGCTCGTGCACCCCAGCTGTTTTCTCCACCTACACCAGCAGATTTTGAATTGACACGCAAATAGGTTCGCTCTGTCGTCTTTAATTCATATGGATGCATACATTGGGTGATATCGTACTGGTTATACGGACTACCCATCACTTCCAAAGCTTCTGGACCTTTGATGAACAAACCTTGGCCTTTTTCGTTTGTAATTTGAGCCCATTCAACGCCAACATGATTATTATTTTCCTGTGGTTTAACGTAATCACCTAATGAACGGAAATCAATGGTCTGTGCATATACCCCCATCGGATAGCCTTCCCAGCGATCGACGAAGGTTGTCGCAGGACCTCGGCCAAAATACTTGAGTTGATTAAAGCTATTGGGCAGCTCAAACATTGTACCGACAGCAGGAATTTCCGAGCGGCGCGTTGGATCGAGCACCTGTTGATAATGAACATGGCCATCGGCGTACACGGTACAAATTTCGGTGAGATCACTATTGTTATCAAAATGTGAGTCAATTTTGACTAAGGTTTTTTGAGGACTTGTTTCCTCTACGGTAACCTTAACCGACGTCCGCCAGAAATTGGCCTCCCGCCAGCGTGCCACACGACTGAGCCAACCGTTTTCTCGATCATTATCAACGGGTGGACGCCAGAAATTAGCATACATACCCGGCTTCATTTCTCGTCCATCCGTGGTCAAGAAACGCGGTGTCTGATCTTCTGAATCAGCAAAGAAGGAAACACCGTCTTTTTCGTAGCGCATCCATTGCCCAAGCTTTTTGTCAAAGACCAGACGAATACGATCATTGGAAATTTCAAGGGTATCGCCCGTTTGGCTCACAACATTGGATAAGTCTTTTGGTACAGGCAACTTGACCGTCTCTTTATCCACTTTATTGAGTGGGATCTGTTCAAAGGCAATGCTATCTCCCGCTTTTCCCCAATGACCAACGGCTTGCTTCAGGCGGGCATCAAATTGCAAATGATATTGTGCTGTTTTTGAGGTGGTCATGGCATCGCCCTGATCGACCAAGTCTGCCAAAGCCGGAACTTTAATCGTCTTCTTGCCCTCTGGAGCCACATCCACAGCAAAGGTCTGAGCCTTTTTACCATTTTTTAAGGTCATCGGCTCACCGTCTTTTAACAAAGAGACTTCAAATTGATATTGATTCAGATTGGTAAAAGCAAATTCATTTTTAATCAAGACCGTTGAGTCGGACACACTGTAGTTGCTAAAGAGAATATCTTGGTGTACATATTTCAACTGCTGATGGGAATCATGTGGTGTTCGATCCGAAGCAATCAGACCATTGTCCATGAAGTTACCAAAGTTGTTGTTTTTGTCCATCGCCCAGTCGCCGCCATAGGCATAGTAATGCGTACCGCCTTGAGCAACTTTCTCGCCACTCGCTGTATAGGACATACCCGTTGCCGTTTTGCCTGCTGGCAAAGGATAAAGCGGACTTTGGTCAACCCAGTCCCAGATGAAGCCACCCATGGCGTGTGGATGCTGACGCCACAGATCCCAATATTCCTTAAAGTACCCCAACGAGTTCCCCATGGAGTGTGCATATTCAACCTGGAAATAGGGGCGCTTATCTTTTGACTCTAAAACAGCCTTATCGTTTCCCTCAATCCCTTCAAAAATGGAGTAACCCACACTGTGTTCGCTTGCCGGCCAATACATCCGGCTTCGAATATCGCTCACCCCTTCACGCACATCACGTTCTAAAACAATCGGGCGCTGACGGTCACGTTCCTTGATATATTTGTACATCAAGCGGAAGGCATATTTATCATTAACAGCTGGCGGGGAAAAGAAAATACATTCATTCCCATTTGACCAGGTAACAACCGAGGGGAAGTTCTTATCGCGCTCATACATGTTGGCACAGCGATGAATCGAAGGGTAACGGAAACTTTCGACTGCCATTGGTATACCGCCTGAACCACCAGCGGCATGTGTTTCCATATTGGCTTCATCGCAAATCATAAAGCCATAAAGATCAGCCAATAGATAAATATCAACACAGTTTGGATAATGAGACATGCGAATGGCATTAATATTATGCTGTTTCATCAAATCCAAATCTTTGCGCAGGGTTTCGATTGACATCACGCGCCCTTTTTCGTTATTGAGTTCGTGACGATTAACCCCTTTAAAGACAATGCGTTTACCATTCAAAGCATAGGTTGTTTTTCCGTTATCCAAGGTGATCAATGAAATTTCACGCAAGCCGACATCCCAACCGACATAATCTCCGACTTGACCATTTTTGTCTTCGACCTCGATGACCTGATGATATAAGGTTGGTGTTTCAGGACTCCAAAAAGCCGGCTTGGCAACTTCAATCTGACCAAAGAGATCTCCATCAGAAGATCGGGTTAGCCGATCCTCTCCAACCAAGGTTCCAGCCGGATCGTAGAGCTTCATCTTTCCTCTAACTGCGCCATTGACTTTGACACGCGTCATTAAAGTTGCTGTATTGTCTCGATTTTTAAGCACTTCATTTGTAAAATCCAAAACAGCTGCCTTTTTACTGCGATAAATCAGACCGAGATCACGGAAAATGCCAGAATAATTCACCAAATCCTGATTTTCGAGCAAAGAGCCATCGGACCAACGATAGACCAAGACAGCCAGTCGATTTTCCTGATCCGGATTGATAAATGGCGTAATATCAAATTCGTGCTGGGTAAAAGAATCTTCACTATAGCCTACATATTTACCATTGACGTAGACATAAAATGCCGATTCAACGCCTTGGAAATTTAAAATGACTTGATCATCTTTATGTGCCGGATCAATTCTAAAATTGCGAACATAATGTCCAACTGGATTGTAGTTTTTTGGCGCTGTCGATAAATAAGCCAAGCTATAATTCACCGTTTCGCCTGGAATATTTGGCTTGCCAAAAATTGTCCAACTCTTTTGTCCCCAATGATAGTACCAGTTACTGTACATCGGTTCATCATTGATTTCATTTTTCTGTAGCTGCCAGTTGGAAGGCACCTCTATTTTTCCCCAACCAGCCTGAGCCGGATCAAATGTTTTCTCGTGAAAATTTGTGACAACATCGACGGGCTTTGCAACGAGATGAAAATGCCATTGTCCATTTAAGCTCTGCCAATTCGGGTTATCGCGCCACTCAAGCGAAGGCTTCATCGCACCTTCTAATGTACTAGACGGAATAAAAAAGGAACGAGCTGGCAAGCATCTATCTTCAACCACACGGGTCTTGTTATAGTACTGATGTCCCACATTGGTAAAGATTGCATCGTACCAATAAGCCCCATAAATCTTTGGCGATGGATATTGATCCTCTCCTTGTGGAACAGCTGTTTCACCAGCAGCTTTGACAGTCGTCCGAGAAAAGCCAAGCAGCGCGCATCCGCAAAAAAAGACAGCGCTTAAGGCAATGGATACAAATTTTTTCCAGTAGCATGATCGACGTTGCATATCCAGTCCTCACTTCAAAATTTGTACACATTATATCAATCTTTTTGCAATCTAACAGTATTTATTTACAAAATGACAAAAAAAGCGCCCTCTAATCCTAGAGAGCGCTTAAACAGAT
>JAEZVR010000039.1 GCA_023420715.1 Bacillota bacterium
AAAGTCTTTCATTACACGAAGCCTCCATATCTTTTGGCATGGTCGCGCGCTGGGCATATAGATTAAACATCATAAAGCCATCAAAACCGTTGTGATGTGCAATTCGCTCTGCCGATTGTAAAGTTCGGTCCAAGGCCATCGGTGTGGCTGTGGATGGATTCAACCCGATTACAATTAACGGGCGTTGACAACGTGTTCCCAATAAATACCGATAAGGTAAATAGGCCGGTGGCACATACAACCATTTACGGATGTCATATGCTTCATTGGGTTGATTGGCCATTTCTAATGCTTCATCAAAAGACAAAAGCGCCAGAGCATGTGTGTCCGTTTCTGGAATATAGCGCATCACTGCGTCCGTTCTTCAATCAACAAGTGAGCCGCTTGACAAAGCTGAGAAACCTGTTCATATACAGACTTAATCGCCGAATCATCAATCAACCTAACCACCGATTCAGCTTTTTGAGCTTGGACAAAATGCTTCAGCTCCTCAAAGGTGACTAACTTACCATCCAATAAAATTTGATCCCCTTTAACGACAATCTCCTGGATCGAGCTTTTTTGCTGCGTCACCAAAGATGCCACACCACCTTGTTGTCCATTTTGAGCCGGATGTCCTGCACCTTTTCCAAGACCTGGTATCCAGCCAAACCGACCGCCCAAAATACCGAACAACGCGATCAGCAAAACAATCAGGAGCCAGAGCCAACCCTTACGCCGTCTTTTTTGTGTTTTTGTCATGGTTATATCCCCCATTATCCCTGTCATTTTCCTGTACTTCTGTATATAAAATCGTCCGATCTTGATTCGCACGAAAACGTTGAACGCCCTCAAGGTAGCGTCGGTAATTTCGCCATAAAATCGCCTGATTATCGTAGCTTAAAACAAAGACGATCACACGTTTATCAACTGCCATCACACCACGCGACAAAAAGGCTTCAATGCTTTCTTGAGTCGATTGAACCAGCGTCTGACCATCTGGTAGCGCAATCCGTGGCCGATCCTGAGACGGATCGGTCGGCAGACTTAAGACAAGGGTTGCCGATTCATTTAAAAAAGCGGATAAAGCGGCCTGGTCAGCGTTCTCTAGATGAGCTGCAGCCAAAGCCTCATCTCGCGCCTGACCCAACTGTGAGACCGTGGCTTGCATAATCGCATTGTCGGTTTCCAAACGAGATCGCTCTGCACGGTGGGTTTGGTTAGACTTCATCATCACCAAAAAAAGCAAGATCAGAATAACATCCAGCAGCGCCGTCAAATCAATGAATATCTCCCGAACGGTCATGCGTCTATGCATTTTAATCGCCCTTTAATTTGCGTGTTCTTTGCTTAAAAATTGACCAGCTGTTTTTCTGAGATGGCAGATCATTCATCCAATCCGTCTCTGCTGGAGCGAACGAAGCATCCATATGCCGTTCGTGCGCTGGTGCCCCCTTGGCTTCAGAAGGTGCATTCGGTCTTTGAAAAGCCAAATGATTGCGTTCAACATAGAGGGTATAAAGCTCATCTGCATGATCTAACCAAGCCGTTAGAGCGCCACCAAGAACCTTATAGAGAATCGCAAAAACAATGCCCCACAAGGTCGACGTTAAAGCTAGAAAAAAAGCTTGTTCTTGCTGTGTCTCTGTCAATCTTGTCATTCTGATCAATGAAATAACCGTTCCCAAAATACCTAACAAAGGGAAAATGCTGGTTAAACTTTGATAAAACTGTGCAAAGACATTGAGCCGCTGACGGCGTACGACCATCTGACGTTCACCTTCCGGGGACAACAAGCGATCATAATATTGATCCCAGACCTGTTGATGCATCTTGCCACCTGGAATATAGCCTTTAGGTAAAAAATACCGCGTAAATTGTTTAATACGCCACTTTGCCTGCACAAAAATCCAAGCATTGAGTGCACCCAGCGCAAAAATCAACCAGTCATATTGAAAAAAATTGCGGATTAAGATGCCGAACATGGCCAATTCTCCTTGAGCATATCTGCCAAGCCTAAGGCCAAATGTTTGATGTCACAGCGTGTGGTATTTAAACACAAGTCATAGTGACTCAAATCGCCCCACTTCATACCCGTGTGGTATTCATAATAATTTCTGCGGCTGGTATCAATGTCATGAATTTTTTTACGCATCTGTTTTTCGTTCAAGCGTTCATCAGCTGGTTGCCGCGATAGGCAGCGTGCATATTTCGCATCCTCATCTGCATAGACAAATATACGGAAAGGTTGATAATCCGCAAGAATAAAATCTGCACATCTCCCCACGATAACGCAATCTGAACGATCTGCAAGATCCTTTAATAAATCAGCTTGCTCTGCAAAAACACGGCCCGCACTATAATGCGGATCATTTTGCAACGTAAATCCGGGATAAAATGACCGTCCAATCGTAATGGGCAACAGCGTCTGGACAGGATCCTGCTCAATAATCTGATCGATATAGGCTTCGTCCAAAGCCATCCGCTTGGCAATTTCAGTGATGATTTCATGATCATAGTAGGCAATATTCAGATACTGAGCCAGCCGTTTACCCACTTCTCTGCCACCGCTGCCAAATGATCTGCCAACTGTAATGATTCGATTCATGCGCAGCCTCCGATCCGAGCATTGATTGCCTTTATTTTATCACGCTCAAAAAAGTTCGTGACACAAATCAATATCTTTTATGCATTGCGCTCGCCAATCTCTTTTGCAGAAACAATCAAATTTGCTTGCCAATCAGAACGCAATAATGTGATGACGATAATCCCAGCGGCTAAATAATTAGAAACGAGATTACCCCAAAAAACAGCATATAAGCCCATTTGATGCTGGAAAACCAAGATAAAAAGATATCGAATCAGCCAAATTCTCAAAACACCCATGATCAGAGGAATCTTTGTTTTGCCAAGTCCGACCTGAGCCCCTTGTGTCACGTTGTATATGCCAAATCCAACCACCGATAAGGTATAAATATCCAAACTTCGAATGGCAATATCAGATATCGTGGCTCGAATGCTCGGATCCAAATTTGGATTATTTAAAAACAACCACACCAAATGGGAAGAAAACGGCAAAAATAGGATCAGAATGATGGCCGAAAGAATAAGACTCATGAGCACACCGCTGGTATAACTTTTACGAGCTTGTTTTTCTTGATTGGCCGCAATATTAATACTGACCATTGTTGTAATCGTCGTGCCAACCGAAGCCGGCACAGAAAAGGCCATCGCATTGATATTACCCGAAATCGTTTGCGCGGTTAAGGCCGGATCTCCATAGCGAACAACTTCCCGATCGATCAGGAAAAAACCCAAATAAATCATGAAAAAATTCAACATGGTCGGAACGCCCAATTTTAACAATTGTTTTAGTATAGCCCCATCAAAGCGAAATCCCTTAAGTGACAACTTCAATTCCGATTCTTTAATAAATAAATCGTAGAACATCCAAACGGCAATAATGAGATAGGCAGATAAAGACGCCATGGCCGCACCAATAATCCCTAATTTCATCACAACAAGATACAGGGTATTAAACAGCGACTTAAAAACCAGCAACATCACCATCCGATAGAAAGTCGCCTCGGGCTGACCCGTCGCATTTTTGATGGCATTAAAAATGGCCGCCATAAACAAAAAAGGAATCGCGGATGAATAGTAAGATAAATATGTGGCAATAGCGGATTGAAGCTCAGCCTTCGCACCCACCAGAGGCCCGACAACATACGAAAGCGGCAACATCAAAATACCCAGACCAACACCACAGGCACCACCAAAAACAAGAATTTGGGTCGCTGTTTGACGCACAGCCGGGATATCGCCACGCCCATAGAGCTGACCGATCATGGCCATGCCGGCCGTTGCCAAGCCTTGAGACAGCGCATTGAGCATATTAATCACATTAATTGCGACACCCACCGCCCCAGCGACAATATATCCGGCTGAATTATTTAGAAAAAGCCCGTCAGACAGCGGTAAAATAGACGACACGATTGCCATTAAAATGGTGGGAAGGCTCAAGCGCATCAATACTTTAAAAGGCGGATCATTTAAAATAGCGGCTCGCCGTTCACTCAGTGACTGACCAAAAAACCGTTTTTGTCTCGATACTGATGCTGTCATTTTATCTCCCAACTCGCCACCGTTTTTCCCACTTCTTTATAGACGCATAAGAGGAATTA
Organism: Bacillota bacterium; assembly: GCA_023420715.1. Classification (GTDB taxonomy): domain Bacteria; phylum Bacillota; class Clostridia; order Saccharofermentanales; family Fastidiosipilaceae; genus JAEZVR01. The sequence continues at coordinate 4,164 of JAEZVR010000039.1, forward strand.
TAGCAACTTATGGACGCTTGACAACCATTTTTTCAGATCAGTTAAACTTGAGTCATCTGCGCCCGAAAAGCAGATAGCCGTGCCTCTAATTCGGGCGTAAAATCGGCAATAGCAGCATCTAATTGTGCGAGAACATCCGCTTTATCAGCCTGAAGTTGTGCGGTAAAACCGACAAAATCCGTCGATGTTTGCGCAAAAATATGAATATCATTCTGCAAGCCTGCCACCAGTGCCCGAAATTCTTCGACGCGTTCTTTTTCGGTAGCAGCCTCGAATAAACCAGCCTGCCACTCTGCATATAATTCTGTCCCTGGTAAAATTGCCACCGTGGTTAATATCATTGCTTTTGGACAAAAATCATTTAACACAGCAGCTGTTTTCTGAGCGCTCTCCACGCAACGACCTTTGCCTGCCAAACCACCTAGATAAATGATCCGATAATCCACAGCAGCAGCCTCTAGTCGAGCAAAAGCCTCTCGAATATCTGCCACCGTATAGCCTTTATTCATGGCCTGCAGAACAGCATCATCCGCGCTCTCTATGCCAATCACAATATCGACATAGCCTTGTGTTTTTAAATAAGCAATTTCTTCAACCGATTTGGCAAGAACATCATTGACATGCGCATAAGTCGAAATACGTGCCTTTGGCAAATATTGCCGAATTAACTGACCGATTGTCGCGAGTCGCTTCACATTCATCACATAGGGATTACCTCCAGAAGCCCAAATCTTAGAGGTATTGGGATCGAACTGAGCGATTTCTTTTAGATCTGCCTCAATTTGCTCAAGGGGTGCCATACGAAAAGGATAACCGTCATAAAACGAACAAAATTTACATTGATCATGGCTGCAACCGACCGTCACTTCTAAAAAAGTACTATTGAATGCGTCTGTTTGTGGGCGAATGATGGGTCCGTGAAAATGCATGTTAACCTCCAATATATGCTGTTGCTATCATATGCCGATCGCATGCGCTATAGGATCACCTTTGTTACGCCCATTGATCTAATTTGTAAAGCAAAAGACCACCCACGAGATAAAAACCCTTCTTGAAAGACATTCAGAAAATGGGTTTTACCATGGATGATCTTTGATCTGCAACACATCTAGCGTCGAAAAAATTAACCTAATTGACTGACAAATGCATAACTCGCTTGAACATCTGCCAAGCTGGATGCAACATTTCGAGGATCTTTCTCCTGTTCAATCGTCACCCAGCCAGAATATCCAATCTCATCCAGCGTTCGACGAATCGTTGGATAATCTAGCGCACCTTTTCCAATCGGGCACATTGCACCTTGGGCACAAGCTTCAAAAAAATCGATTTCAATTTTCATCATTTGATCATAAATGCTTTGATTGACATCTTTAAAATGCACATAATCCAATCGATCTTGGTACCGCTTTAATACGGCACACGGATCACCGCCAGCATAATAGATATGCCCGGTATCCAAAACTAAACCACATAATTCATACGAAACGGATTGAACCAAACGTTCTATTTCATCTTCAAACTCAATATATCCTCCGGCATGCGGATGGATAACCGCACGAATACCATAAGATGCTGCAATTGACGCGATCTCTTGGATATGCTGTATCATACGTTGCCAATCGATCTCATTTAATCTCGGTGCTCGATCTGCATGACCAGCGGTTGTACTCCGCTCTGGATGAAAATAATCCATAACCGTGAGCAAAGGCGCTCGATACTTCTGTCCTGGCAAGCAGCTTGGTTCTGGCATTTGACGGATAAAATCACAAATCTGATGTGCTTGACGCATTAAATGCTCATGATTATCTGCTGATACCAAATCATCAAAAATGGTTCCGGCGGTTAGCGTCAAGTCACGCTTGCGGAAAGCTTCCCGTACCAAGGGGATATCCAAAGGAATATAGCCATATGGACCGAGTTCAATCCCCTTAAATCCCGAGGCCTGTGCCTCATCTAAAACCGTTGTCCAATGGGGTAAATGCGGATTATTGACATCATCCACACCCCAACAGCTCGGCGCACATCCATATTTAATTCCCATACGATCCTCCGTTATCTGGTTAGTACTGTACCCAAATCGAACCCAGATTTGCCGATTCGACACATTTTTCGACCCACTTCACGCCTTCACGTCCCGCTTCAACATCTGGATACCAATAATCTTTTAAGAAGGCTTCATCGCCTGCCTCTTTTGCTTCGATGGCCTGCGCAAAACGATAGTAAAGGTTGGCCCAAGATTCAAATAAACCTTCTGCATGACCTGCCCCAATACGGTTATCCACATTTGCAATCGAATGCAAGTAACCTGTGCCACGCTCCAAAATTCGCACAGGTTCACCGAAGGCTTCAAAAGTCATCTGGTTTGGATGTTCTGCCCACCAAGATACCGTGGCTTTCGTCCCAATAATTTTAATTTTCAAGCCGTGATTTGACCCGCAGGCAATAGAACTACACCACAGGTGCGCCAAGCCACCATTGGCAAGATTCATCAAGACATAAGCATTGTCTTCTAGTGGTTCGCGCGAAGAAATGAAGGCTTTTTTGCTGCACCATAGAGAGGTAATTTTAAAGTCTGGTACCATCATTTCCGCCAAATACAACGGATGGGTTCCGAGATCCCCCAGGACAAAACTCGGTCCAGCAAAGGCCGGATCTGTCCGCCATTTTTGGCCCGCTGCTAAATCGGCAGATTGCTGTGTATTACCACCATGCGCAAATTCCATCTGCACGATACGGATATCTCCCAATTCGCCACGCTGAATCATTTCACGGGCTTGCAACAGTAACTGATGACCAGCATAGCCATAAGAAACGGCAAAGATTCGATCTTTTTGTTTGGCTAATGCCACCAATTCATCAGCCTGTTCCACGGTAAAACAAAGCGGTTTTTCGCAATAAACATGAAGATTCGCTTCTAAGGCTGCTTTTGAAATTTCATAATGCGTATTATTCGGTGTGGCAATGGTAACCGCCTGTATGCCGTCAGGACGTTTTGCTTCTTGTGCAAACATCTCACGATAATCTGCATAGCACCGATTTGGTTCAACATGCAACTGTGCACCAAAGTCACGCCCTTTTTGGGGATCGATGTCAAATGCACCTGCAACCAGTTCAAAGGTAAAATCTCGCAAAGCGGCTGAACGATGAATATAACCAATGGCAGAACCTTTGCCACCACCTACCATACCCCAACGAATAGGCATTTCTGTTCGCTTTTCTCCACAATACATAGGCACCTCTTTTCCATTGCATAAGCAGGTATTTGCTTCATTTTAGTGCCTCAGAACAAAAAACAATTGCCTTTTGTTGCGTGCTTTTTAGAGATAAACAAAGGTTTGGGTATACATCAAAAAACCGCATTGTTTAAATCTTGCGGTGCATCTTTTTACGATAGGCATTCGGGGAACAGCCAACCACCTGATTAAATGTTCTGGTAAATAAACTGTTGCTGCTATATCCAACACTTGCAGCCACCTCAGATATTGGCATATTGGTATCTGTTAATAAGGATTGAGATTCACCAATACGGCGACGGCTCACATATTGCATTGGAGAAATACCAGAAAAAGACTTGAACACATGCGCAATATAGTAAGGATTGAGATAAAGCGCCTGTCCAATTTGTTTTAAGGTGATGTCCTCCTTATAATGTGCATCAATCCATTGCTTAATTTTTAACCCTAAATCTGTCGCTGTTTTTTGATCTCGTTCAGTCTGACCAACAGCCATCCGGCGTATATATAACAGCAAACTTCGCCCCAAATATTGTGCCAATTCATAGGCAGATGCTTCATCCACCATCATATGCTGATAAATACTCACAAACAAATTTCGGATAACGCCGATATCGTCCAGTGTCTTGATCAGCGGCTGTTGTCCGAGTGGCAAGAGATGATTTTCCGGCAGGCCTTGAACAAAAACCCGGTCAAAGGCCAATACATAAACTTCCAAATCCTCACTGACCTCGATATATTCTTCGTGCAAGAGACCGGCTGAATAAACCAAGACATCTCCTTGCGCAACCTCATAAGCTTGGTGATCAATGACATGATGTGCCCAGCCTTTATCAATAAAAACAAGTTCTAAACGATCGTCATGCTGATGGATGAAGCGCGGACGATTCACATAGGCTGCGTCGGCATAAACCACCGAAACAACTCGTGGTTGCTGATACCGATCAAATGTCGATTGAAAGGGTGAAGCTTTTATAGAATGCACAAAATATCTCCTTTGTCATCATTATACAAAAGAAGACAAGGTAGACCTCAGCGGCATAAAAATAGACGCCTTAACCGGCGTCTATAAGTGGCAGGGGAGAAAGGACTCGAACCCTCAACCCACGGTTTTGGAGACCGTTGCTCTACCAATTGAGCCACTCCCCTATGAAGCTTTAAATATCTTAATCAAGGGTATTTTTTTTGTCAAGTCAGTTGCCATTAAACATGAGATCGGGCATCCTGTATAACAAAAATACAGATCTAAAAGATCTTCATAACCGATCAGGAGAAACCGATGTTTGCCGTAGCGATTGGCGGCGCCTGTGGTGCCGTACTCAGATATTTTTTAAGTCAAATTGGGAAAAATATTGCTTTTCCACTTGCAACCATCGGGATCAATCTGCTTGGCTGTTTCATCGCTGGCATCGTTTTTGCCTTAGAAATTCAAAGTCGACTCAAACCGTCAACCATTCAATTTTTTAAAATTGGTTTTTGCGGTAGCTTAACCACTTTTTCAACCTTTAGCCTAGATACATTTTCTTTGCTTAAACACGGCCAATACGGCCTTGCCCTGTGCAATATTTCACTCCAAGTTATATTAGGTATTGCCTGTGTCATTTTTGGTTTTATCCTCGGAAAATGGGTCACCCGTATGACTTAACATGCGTTGTATCCTGCCCTTTCCACAAAAAACGGGAGCACCACTTGGTGTGCCCCCGCGATAATGGATACTGTCTTTAGATAATTTAATCTGGCAAATGCAACAATCTAAGCGTTGCTTCTTCATCCCCATTGCGTTTAACAAGGAATACCGCATAATGATCAAAAAACCTTACCAGTTTATAATAACCACTCTTCTCCAATTTAAAATCACTGACCTCAATCAGATTTCCAGTTTTCACATCAAAGAGTATCGGTAATCCACCAGATTGAGCAAGACCCATGAATCGTTTATTGCCTTCCAAAGCGAACAGTGAATAGGACACATCATCTGCCGATGCCGTACTCATCTCATACTCAATGAATGGCATTTTCTTGTGATTGACAATCCCAACAATATGCTGCTGCCGTTTATCCGGCTGACCTGAATGCCCCAACGATTCAATGGCAAAATAGCGATCGCCATATTGAATAACGCTCAAATAAGCACCTTCGGCTTCAGCCACTTCAGAACCTGGATCATCACCTGATTTTGATCGACAAATCTCCGACATGATGGTTTGGGACGAATGCGCCTCGTTGGATGAAGACTTCATGCGCAACCACACAAAATGGCTTCCCGTTTCTTTTTCTAAACTCAGATGATCGTGAACGCCTTCTTCTGCTTTGATTTGGTCCAAAATGTGCACATCTCCTGAAGTCCGATCCACAAGAGAGACACAGGAATATAACGTTTTATCCACTTCCTTCGGATAGATTAAGCCAATCTCTTTGTCCGCCATCACAAGACTAGAAGGGAAAAGTTCTAGATATTGATTATGTTTAACGGCTTCATCTGTATACGTTTCTGTCAAAAGGGTTTTCACTTGAGCGCTGTTGCGATCCAAACAAAGCAGTGACCACGATGGGTCATGTTCTGCATCCCCTTGATTAACTTCCGTCCAAAACACTTGCGTGTCATCCCCTTGCGCAGACCGAATAAAACCATTCGGCTGCCTGACTTCAGCTAGATAGGTGAGTGTGTGATCTGCAAGTGCATAACTGGCTAAAACATCTGAAGATACTTTGTCTGGGAATCCTTGTTTAACACCTTTAAAGGTTTCCAAGTCCTGCTGGTTCAAGCAGATTAAAAAACAGCCTTCCTGCCACTCATCTAAAAAAACTTGGGCTGGCAGTTCTGAAAAATTTTTAATTTCTTCAAACGAATAAGCCGGATCTTTTTGGATCTGCGCATATGACAAATAGCCTGGCTTTTGTAACGTTTCCCCATGATTCATAGACGCACCATGAGATACGCTAGGTTCACCTGAAACGGATGGCGTTGATATGGATGGCGTTTGAGTGGAATCTGTTTGAGCCGGTGTGGCGGAACAAGCTACGGATAAAAATAACAGACACCCAACACAGGTAAAGCTTATCCACGGTTTAAATAAATGTTTCATATTCCACCTCCTTGAAATATGCGTTTGCCCGCTATACCACTGACTTCCAAGAACATCACTTTCATTCAGGTGGATCTCACACCTGCTTATAAACCGCACATTGGACCGCCCTCCATCTCATTGTTTTATGAATTTTTTGTTAACTTTTACAATTCAAGCATACGCCTTTTTAAGCCCGTTTCA
>JAEZVR010000079.1 GCA_023420715.1 Bacillota bacterium
GGATAGGATGAGCAGAAAAACGGCACCAATAACTAACTTGCGGATGCCCCAAGAGCGAATGAGTTTACCTAGGAAATAACAACTAAAAATAATGGCAATGGTGCGGATGGTAGAGATATATCCACCCCAATCACTTGGCAGTTGCAAATCGATTTGAATCGCGGGCCAAGCTGCGCCGATTAGAGAGGAGCTAAAGCCAAGACTGGAGAATGCGATGAAGAGGACGATCAAAAAGAGTCGTTTCATATGAGCTCCTCGTGGATGTCCATTTTGGACTTGCCATAATCCCCTTCATTATACCATATGAGATAGACGAAAGGGGAAGGCAATTTGCCATCCCCTTTTATAAATCATCTACCATTGCCGTCGATTTCGCATATGCTGTGGATTTTGCTTCGAAAAAATCTGTTTTAATGAGGTTGGCATCACTGTACTGACTAATCCAATTCATCGATGCCGGTTCGCTTTGATTGCGATCAAATATCGGTTCAAAGCCCAGATCTTTACAGCGTTGATTCCCCAGATATTCGATATAATCGGTGACCATTTGTTTGGTTAGGCCTTGAATATCGTCGCCGATCACATAGTGTCCCCAGGCGATTTCTTGTTCGACACCTGATTTAATCATTTCGCGGTAGGTTGCGATCTGATCTTGCGTAAATAGATGCGGTTCTTCTTTTTGCAACTCGCGTAGAATATTTCTAAAGAGCCAAAGATGGGTGTTTTCGTCGCGGTTGATGTAACGAATTTCTTGAACAGAACCTGGCATTTGGCCATTTCGACCTAGATTATAGAAGAACATAAAGCCGGAATAGAAATAGATGCCTTCTAAGATGTAGTTGGCCAATAGGACCTTTGTCAGGGTGTAATCATCTTGATGCGTCCGGAAGGTTTCATATAAATCGCCAATAAAACGATTGCGTTTTAGTAGGTGTTCATCGTCTCGCCATTGATAAAGAATCTCAGTGCGCTCATCTGGCGAACAAATGGTGTCCAGCATATAACTGTAGGATTGGCTATGAATGGCCTCTTGATAAGTTTGGATGTTAAGGCATAGATTCACTTCGTTGGCCGTGATGTATTCGCCAATATAAGGCAAATTGGCGGTTTGGATACTGTCTAGGAAAATGAGGAAGGAAAGAATCTTATCGTAGGCCTTACGCTCTGGTGCGGGCAGCGTTCTATAATTTCTCACGTCCTCGTTTAAGTTGATTTCTTCTGGTATCCAGAAATTATTTAAGGCCTGGCGGTACCAGTCCGATGTCCAGCTGTAACGCAGGTTATTAAAATCATTGAGGTTGGTCGGATTACCACCAATCATACGACGTTTGGTGAGGTCGATATCGCCATTTTCATTAAAAAGCTTTTTGGGTTTGATGTCCATAGCTTCCCCCTTCGATTGTTTTTAGATATCATACCACAAAATCTTGTGTTGTATTTTTTGTTTTTGGCGGATTTTGCACAACTTATTCTAAAAAAGACGCACCGCCTTGGTGCGTCCTTTTTAGTGGATTAGGCGCTGCAGCTTTCGCATTCGACGACCTCGAGAGAAAGCGAGCGACAATAATAAATCGTCTTGACACCGGCTTCCCACGCCATTTGGAAATAACTTAAAATCTGCCGGAAACTTAAATCCTGGGTAACGTAGAGATTGAGTGATTGTGCCTGGTCAACATGGCGTTGGCGTATACCAGCTGCTTTCATACTCCAAGATTGATCGATTTGATGGGCTTGCTTATAGAGCCAGAACGTTTCGTGGGTGAGATCCGGTGCAACCCGAGGCATGATGGCGCCTTTTTTCTCTTCCAAGAAATAACGTTTCATAATGGGGTCTAATCCAGCAGAGGTGCCTGCGATAATCGATGTGGATGATGTGGGAGCAATTGCAATTAGGTAGGCATTCCGCATGCCATGTTTATGCACTTGATCCTTTAAGGCTTGCCAACGTTCGCTGTTGTAGTTGCGTTTCTGGAAATAGTCCCCTGTATCCCAGTCGGATCCATCAAAGTATGGATATTTCCCTTTTTCTTGAGCCAATTGGCAAGAGGCCTCGATGGCGGCATAATTTATATTTTCAAAGACTTCATCGACAAATTGAAGATGCTCGTCGCTTTCCCAACGAATGCCGGCTTTGGCCAACATATGATGGTAGCCAGAAACGCCAAGTCCAAGCGAACGGTAGTGTTGATTCGTGTGCTGAGCATAGGGGAGCGGATAGTAGTTGAGATCGATGACGTTGTCCAGTGCGCGGATGGCCGCTTGGGTTATGCGGCGCAATTCAGCTTGATTGGTTACATCAATATGACCAAGCACCAGGGAAGCCAAATTGCAGACCACAAAGTCCCCCGGTCTGGTTTTTTCTACGACAACCGTATCGCCTGACTCTGTTTTGATTTCGAGGGATACAGCCTCGATTTCGCTCATGTTTTGGGCGATTTCTGTACATAAGTTTGAACAGTAGATGATACCCTTATGCGGATTTGGGTTAGCTCTGTTGACAGTGTCTCGGAAGAAAGCAAATGGCGTTCCGGTTTCAACAGAAGATTTCAAAACCATACGTACAATTTCTTTAATGGGAAGGACGCGTTTATGGATTCGCGGATCTTGGACACAGTCGAGGTAACGAGACTTCCATTCATCACCGTAGCTATCCTCTAAATTGTATCCCTTAATTGTGCGGATCTCGTGTGGACACATGAGGTACCAATCGCCCTCCATATTGTCGCGCACTTGTTCCCAGAAGTAATCCGGATAGCAGACGGCGGGGAAGATGTCATGGGCTTTCATGCGATCATCGCCATTGTTTGTTCGCAATTGTAAAAATTCGGGTAAATCTCGATGCCAAGCGTCTAGATAGACAGCGACGGAACCTTGGCGAACACCGAGTTGATCGACTGCGACAGCTGTGTCATTAGCGAGCTTAATCCAGCGAATAACGCCGCCTGCTACGCCTTTGAAGCCGCGGATGGACGAGCCGATTGCACGGACTTTGCCAAAGTACATTCCCATACCACCACCGAATTTGGAAACCTGGGAGAAATTTGTGATACTTCTGTATATGCCAGAAAGGGAATCTGGTACGGTATCAATAAAACAAGAACTCAGCTGATGATAAGGTTTTCTGGCGTTCGACATGGTCGGTGTTGCCATGGTAACTTGCAACAAACTCAGCATGTCGTAAAACTGCTTGACCCAATCCAAGCGGATGGATTTGTCTTCCTTCATCCCCAAATGGAGTGAAATGCCCAAAAAAAGTTCTTGAGGGGATTCGTAGGGGCGGTGCTGATGATCTGAAATAACATAACGTTTGGTGAGTAAATCAAAAGCAGAAATGGTCAGCAATTCGTCTCGGGTATCATCGATAAATTCTGAAGCCTGATTCAGCTCGTCATCCGTGTAATGTTCGCGGATGTAGCGGCCATACAGACCTTCTTTTTCCAAATAGGCCACTTTGTCAGAGAATTGCCGGATGCCAGCTGCTTCACAACGCTGTGCTAAATTGTGGTGGTACTGGAGGGCTGCAAGTGTACTGGCGATATATTCCCATTTTGGAGCCTCTTGTGTGGTGAGCTCTGAGGCGGCGCGAATCAAGAGCTGCATCCCTTCGTCCGGGGTCATACCCGCTTTAAAAAAAGCCTGAAATTTCTCACTTAAAAACTCCAAACTATAGGCAGCTTCCTGATAGGTATTTTGGATGCTTTCCAGTCGTTTTTCCAGACCTGGATAGTTGAGCTGGCGAATGATATTGTGACGCAAGTAACGCAAGGCTTGGCGCTGACTTCTGTATAGAATGTAAATCTTGGCAACCTTATAGTGGGCATTTTTCATCAGGATTTCTTCGACCAAATCTTGCACACGCTCTACTTTGAGATCGATTTTGGCATCTTGATCTTGAGAAATGGCTTCAGAGACAGCTTGAGTTAGGTTGGTCAAAACGGTTTCGTCAACTGGCTGACCGGCCGCAATAAACGCCTTATGCATGGCTGAGGTGATTTTTTCTGGTAAAAATACTTCGTATGATCCGTTGCGTTTTTCGATTTGCATGTAGAGCTCATCCTTTGAAAAAATTAGCCATCTGGAGATGGCGCTTTTGTAATAATAACACAATCCGTCTGTTGCTTATGATTAATTTTCTTGCAATTTGTGTGCATCTTTTGGTCGATTTTGTCCAATCACAGACGGAACTTGAGTTTGCGAATACTTAAAACATACAACAGGAAGGATGACAATCCCGTAACATGTCACAGGTTTTATTAAAGATATTCTAAAACACTGATTTCGGGCGGGACAAGAAACCGAAAAGGCAGGAGGACACAGCCAATGCCGTTGGAAATATAGCCTTGAATCCCACCATATTCAAATTGGTGTTGATAAATTTTGAGCTTGCACAAAGCATCCTTGCGCAAGGTTTTATATTCTAGGCGGAAAGGCAGGCGAATTTGTCCACCATGAAAATGTCCAGATAATAGAAAGGCTGCATCCTTTATATCCAGCTGAAGAACAACATCTGGATTATGAGAGAGGACGATACGGTTTTTAGCCGGCACTGGTCGCAAGGGTGGCGTGTGCGGGTATATCAGGTTTGTGATCGCCTTTTCTAGATCTGGTTTACGCGTGTGCAAATCAGCCAGACCGAGAATTTGCCATTCCCTACCTTTTTTATCTGTCCAGATCAAACTCTGATTTTCCATAAGCGGTAGCAGGAGGCTTTTGAGCGGATCATCTTGCAAGCCCATATCATGATTGCCATAGACGCCGGCAAATAACCAATTGTTCTTTTGACAAAATTGCGCAATGGCTTCTAAGCGCCGAATGCCATAAGGTCGATCTGCCACCCAAGTAGACAAATCACCGCCAAACAAGACGAGATCGGGTTGAATTCGCTGTAAGGTGCGACAGATTTTGCGATGGCGTACATTGAAGAAATAACCATGAATATCTGTGATTAAGGCAATACGTAGTCCAGTTGTTTCAGGTTGATTTGGATAATGCATGGACCAGCATCTTTTTTGACTGTGATGAAACCAACAATCTTGCTGCATTACGTAATTGTGATGATCAACTTTAAGGGTTGTGCTTTCGATGAGCCCCCATGTCATGCCAGCTAAAATAATAAATAAAAGTAAGAGGATATAAATCATAGGATGATATTGATCGGAAAAAGGACTGTGTTATAATTCCGTGATTATAGCAAAAATGATGGAGGAGCATATGGCGAAAGACGCTTTTGAGTTCGAAATAAAAAAACACTTAGGTGTG
>JAEZVR010000082.1 GCA_023420715.1 Bacillota bacterium
GACCGATAGATTAGAATCAGTGTCCAGTCTGGATGATTGTTATGAAAATCCATTAATTAAGCGTTATGCCAGTGTAGAGATGTCACAGTTGTTTTCGACACGTAGCCGAGTCCGTATTTGGCGGCAACTGTGGATTGCATTGGCAAAAGCACAACAAGCTTTGGGGTTACCCATTACAGACGAACAAATTGCGGAATTAATCACGCATCAGGATGATATCGATCTCGAAAAAGCAACAGCCTATGAGCGATCCTGTCGTCATGATGTCATGGCTCATGTCCATACTTATGGCGATCAATGTCCCTTGGCTAAACCCATTATTCATTTGGGGGCAACGTCTTGTTATGTGGGGGATAATGCAGAATTAATTCTGATGCGTCAGGCGCTGTATCAGATTAAAGGTCATTTGTTGAATCTCATGGCTTTGTTGGCAGATTTTGCGGCACGTTATAAGGCATTGCCAACATTGGGATTTACGCATTTTCAGCCGGCACAGCCCGTCACGGTTGGCAAACGTGCAACACTTTGGTTGCAGGATCTTTGCCTAGATCTTGAGCAATTAAATTTTTGTATCGATCACCTCAAACTATTGGGTTGCAAAGGTACGACCGGTACGCAGGCCAGTTTTTTAGAATTGTTTGATGGAGACGAACAAAAGGTCAAACAATTAGATGAAAAGATTGTGCAATATTTTGAGTTTCCAGGGGCATATGCTGTATCTGGTCAAACCTATTCGCGCAAGATTGATCATCAAGTGGTTCAAGTTTTAGTCGGTATTGCACAAAGCGCCCATAAGTTTAGTAATGATATCCGCTTGCTACAGCACTTAAAAGAAATCGAAGAACCATTCGAAGCCGATCAGATTGGATCTTCAGCCATGCCGTATAAGCGAAACCCCATGCGGTCTGAACGCATAGCCTCTTTGGCTTGCTATGTTTTTTCTTTGGGTACTAATCCGATTCAAACTGCTGCGACTCAGTGGTTTGAACGCACCCTGGACGATTCAGCCGGGAAGCGTCTTGTGATTCCAGAAACCTTTTTGGCTGTGGATGGCATTTTACAGCTGTATCAAAATATTGTTGCAGGACTCATTGTTTATCCAAAGGTGATCGCACAACATTTATCGCAAGAGCTGCCATTTATGGCGACCGAAAATATTTTGATGCAGGCCGTCAAACGGGGTGGCGATCGACAGGTTTTGCATGAAAAAATTCGTGTGCATGCGATGGCCGCTGGACATCGCATCAAAATGGAAGGTTTAGACAATGATTTATTGGACCGCCTTGCGGCGGATCCCGATTTTGGTGTATCGCGAGATCAATTAGAAACCTACTTATCACCAGACCAATATATCGGGCGATCTGTTGGTCAGGTAGAAGATTTTTTAAATGAGGTTGTTCGTCCAATTTTAACGGAAAATGAGGCTTTTAGATCAAATTATCGCCCCAAGGTATTGACGGTATAGTTTATGAGAACAGTCATTGATAAGGCCAGTAGTATACCGCTTTATGTTCAAACAAAGGAGATTATTAAATCTCGGATTAAGCATGGAACTTATCTGGAGGGAAAGCGAATCCCTTCAGAAAAAGCCTTGTGTGATGATCTTGGTATTTCAAGATCGACGATTCGCCAAGCTGTTGCGGAGTTAATTGCAGAGAATGTGCTAATGATCCAAAAAGGGCGGGGTACTTTTGTCATTAAGCAGGATGGTGCCATCGAGATCAATCCTTTTCATGCGGCCTCTTTTTCTTTTTTTCGCGATCCAACGCTGGCACATCAGACCCTATTAAAGGTTGAGCCTGCTAAACGCTTGCCGGCTTTTTTGTTGAAAGCTTATGGCATCGATGTCAATGATAAAAAGGCACAGCGCGTTTCTGCCCAGTTTTGGCATTTGATTTGGATTGAAAATGACGATAACTTACCGTATGCGTATTGTCAGTCTTATGTGCCGATGGCAATGTTTCCACAGCTCAAGCAAGCCTTAAATGATAAGACATCTTCATTAAGTCGTTTTGATGCATTTGCCCCTTATCGACCTGTGCGCGGCTGGGCTCAGCTTAAAATTCGGCAGGCAGGACAAGAAAACAGCATGCTTTTAAATTGCACTTCTGGTGCATCTTTATTGGAGCAATGCGCTGTTTTATATACGGACAATGAAGATATTTGCGAAGTGAATATCACAGTTATTCGTACGGATTTGGTTAAATTACAGACACATGTTTTTTTAGGAGAGCGGCATGATCTACCTCGATCATAGTGCAACGACTAAACCTTTTGTTGAAGTCGTCGATTTTTTTGGACAAGCTTTGTTAGAAGCGTTTTATAATCCAGTGGCTCTTTATAAGCCGGCTGTTGATTTGGCGATCAAACAAAAAGAAGCACTGACCAAGATTGCCAACTGTATTGGGGCGCAAGCGCATGAGTGTGTGGTGACTTCTGGTGGTAGCGAAAGCACAGCAGCCGTTTTTCATAGCGTTTGTCTGCGCGGCTTAAAAGGGAAGGGAAAGGGTGATATCATTATCTCTGCCGGTGAGCATGCTGCTACGCGGGAACAAGCACGTTTTGCGGAAACGTTGGGGTATACCGTTCATGTGTTGCCGCTGTTACCCAGTGGTCATATCGATTTGACGGTGCTCGCTTCTGTCTTGTCTCATCAAACGGTCTTGGTTTCTGTGATGTCGGTGCAAAATGAAGTAGGTGCCTACAATGACCCCAAACAGATTGTTAAGCTTTGTCGACAGCATGCGCCTCAGGCATTGGTGCATATTGACCATGTTCAGGCCTGGAATAAACATCCCATTCACTTGCACGCAGAAGATGTGGATTTTGCCTCTTTTTCCGGTCATAAAATTCATGGACTAAAAGGTATCGGGCTGTTATATATCAAAAAAGGCGTTGCCTTCCATCCTTTAATCTTGGGTGGTGGTCAACAAAGTGGCTTGCGCAGCGGAACAGAGCATCCAGTTGCCGTCGAAGCTTTGGCTATGGCTTGTCAAATGGGCCATCAACACTTAGCCGAGCGGACTGAACAGGTTTTTCAATTGCGTCAAACCCTTTTGGATACTTTGAATCAGACTTTAACACCCGAAGATTATCGCATCAATGGTTCAGGTCAGGCTGTCCCGCATATTTTGAGCTTGTCTTTTTCAGGTGTAAAAGGAGAGACGTTGCTGCACCTTTTAGAACGAGACGAAATCTATGTTTCGACGGGATCAGCTTGCTCAAATACAAAGCCAGCAAATCGTGCTCGTGTCTTTAAAGCGATGGGTGTTGATGCAAAGTGGCTTGATGGCATTTTGCGCATTAGCATTGATCCGAGCAATACAAAAACAGAAATGGCAATTGTTGCACAAAAATTGGTGCGCTATTATCAACAATTGAGAACGATACGGTAGAAAAATGATGCATTACGAAACCATCCTCCTCGCTCGTCTAGGAGAAATTACGTTAAAAGGCCAAAATCGTCGTCGGTTTGAACAACGCTTAATCAAGAACATGCGCTATCGGATCGAAAAACTGGGCGATTTTAAGATTCAGCAAAGTCAATCTCGCATTTGGATCGAACCGCTCGATGCGCGGGCAACTGATGCAATTGAAACGGCACAAGAGATCATTCGCAAGGTGTTTGGCGTCGTCGGTGTGAGTATTGTGCGACGTTTTCCGTCCGATTGGGAATACCTTAAAAAAGCGGCGGCGGATTATGTCAGTGATCTTTTGCAGCAGCGTGCCTATCGCAGCTTTAAAGTGGAAACACGGAGAGGAAATAAGCAATTTCCGCTGAATTCTCAAGAAATTAGCCGAGAAATTGTGGCGCAGTTCTCCAGCGCAATCATCAGCTTCGAGTGGATGTCAAAACGCCAGATTTTGTTTTACACGTCGAAGTCCGCGAAGCGATGTATCTCTATGTCGATCGAATGAATGGTGTTCGAGGATTGCCCGTTGGTATGTCTGGCAAAGGTCTTTTATTGCTCTCAGGTGGTATTGATAGTCCTGTGGCTGGCTATTTGATGGCCTCTCGCGGTATGGAACTGGAAGCCGTTTATTTTCACACCTTTCCATATACGGGAGAACAAGCAAAACAAAAAGTCATTGAATTGGCGCGTCATTTGAGCGTCTATACTGGGCGCATCCGCCTACACATTGTCGATTTTACAGATGCTCAGCTTCAGATCAATGATCATGCACCAAAAGATATGCTCACCATTACGATGCGTCGGGTGATGTTCCAGGTGGCTGAGGCACTTGCTCAAGACAGGGGGCTTAATGCCTTGATTACAGGGGAGAGCCTAGGTCAGGTTGCCAGTCAAACGGTAGAGGGTATCACGTGCACCAATGCGGTGGTTAGCTTGCCTGTTTTCCGCCCACTCATTGGTTTGGATAAAGATGATACGGTCGCTTTGGCTCGACAAATTGGTACATTTGAAACCTCTATTTTGCCGTATGAAGATTGCTGCACGGTTTTTGTGGCAAGGCATCCTAAAACCAAACCAACCCTTCAACAGGCGAAGGCGGCTGAGTCAGATTTACAAATGGATGCTTTGGTTAAAGATTGTTTGCAAAAAATAGAGCATATGACCATCCAATATGGGGATGAAACAATGGAGATGTTATAAGGAGAGCCTAGATGTACGAAAAACTCAAAGCACAAGATCCACTCATTTATCAGGCGATTGCTCAAGAATTAAAGCGTCAACAGCAGAAAATTGAACTGATTGCTTCAGAAAATTTTGTGTCGGAAGCAGTCTTAGAAGCTGCGGGTACGGTTTTAACGAATAAATATGCCGAAGGTTATGCCGGGAAGCGTTATTACGGTGGTTGTGAGTTTGTCGATGAGGTTGAACGCTTGGCCATCGAGCGTTGTCAAAAGTTATTCGGTGTGCGTTATGTCAATGTACAGCCGCATTCTGGAACACAGGCCAATCTTGCAACCTATTGTGCTTTGTTGCAGCCGGGCGATCGCATTTTGGGTATGGATTTATCCCATGGTGGTCATTTGTCTCATGGCATGGCAAAAAATGTTTCAGGTCAATTTTTTGAAGCGCATTTTTATAAGATGGCAGATGACGGCCGTATTGACTATGATGAAGTCTTAAAAATTGCAAAAACTGTCAGACCAAAGGTCATTGTGGCAGGGGCCTCTGCCTATTCCCGCACCATCGATTTTGCACGTTTTAGGGAAATTGCAGATGCGGTAGATGCTTATTTATTTGCTGATATTGCACATATCGCTGGTTTGGTCGCAACAGGACTGCACCCATCTCCGGTTGGTCATGCCCATGTCATCACAACCACGACCCATAAAACCTTAAGAGGTGCGCGCGGTGGTGTGATTATGACGGACGATGAAGCGCTGTTTAAGCGGATTAATTCTGCGGTATTTCCGGGTAATCAAGGCGGTCCCTTAATGCATATCATTGCGGCGAAAGCGGTGGCGTTGGGGGAGGCCTTAAAGCCATCGTTTAAAGTGTATCAACAACAGATTTTAGAGAATGCTAAAGCGTTTGAGTTCACTTTTAGAAAACGTGGTATTGGTATGGTTGCCAATGGCACAGACAATCATTTGGTTCTCTTGGATTTGCGCCAAACGGGTGTGACTGGAAAAGCTTTGCAGGAGGCTTTGGATGGGGTTAATATCACGACAAATAAAAATGGTGTCCCCAATGATCCTGCATCACCTTTTGTGACCAGTGGCTTGCGTGTGGGTACGCCTGCGATTACCACGCGCGGACTCGTTGCAGAGGATGTTGCTCAATTGGGAAATTGGATTGCGGATATGATTGAAGATCCGGATGGCGCACGTCAGCATGTGCTTGACGGGGTCGCCTCACTCTGTGATCGTTATCCGCTTTATCCTGATTTGGTGATGGCGCCATAAATGGCTGGATCAGATTCGATGAAGCGACCAGTTCCTTTGGCCTATCGCATGGCACCCAAAACCATCGACGAGGTTGTCGGTCAACAGCATATCCTCGGTCCAGGCTGTTTGTTAAGACGCATGATTCTAGCTGATCAGTTGTCTTCCATTATTCTTTTTGGTCCACCAGGTACGGGTAAGACGACATTGAGTCGTGTCATTGCCCATACCACAAAAGTTGGTTTTGTCCAATTGAATGCTGTCACAGCGGGAACTAAAGAGATTAAACAAGTGATTGCAGATACAACCAACCTGTTTTTAAATCCATCGGGTCGACGCTTGCTATTTGTCGATGAAATCCATCGCTTTAACAAAGCACAACAGGATGCACTTTTACCGGCGGTAGAGGATGGTACGATTATTTTGATCGGTGCAACCACGGAAAATCCTTTTTTTGAGGTCAATAAGGCGTTGATTTCACGTTCGACCGTTTTTCAATTATATCCACTATCCACGGAAGAACTTGACCAGGTGCTCAACAGAGCGTTGACAGATGAAACATCAGGCTATGGTAAAATGGCCATCGATATCGAACAGAATGCACGCCAATTTTTATGCACACAAGCAGGTGGGGATGCCAGACGATTACTGAACGCCATCGAATTGGCGGTAGAGACGACCCCGCCACAGCCAGATGGTCGAATTCATATTGACTTGGATGTGGCAGCTTCTTCTGTGCAGAAGCGCCCCTTGCGCTTCGATCGCAATGGAGAAGAACATTAT
>JAEZVR010000089.1 GCA_023420715.1 Bacillota bacterium
AGACGCAACGGACTCAAAATCCGTCGGGATCAAACCCGTGCCGGTTCGACTCCGGCCGACGGCACCAAGAGACTGAAATTTCAGTCTCTTTTTTTATCCCCCCTAGAAATGAATTTTTATCAACAGATGAATTTATGGCAAAATAAAGACACTAGGGAGAGCGATATGAGCGAAAAATTATTTTGTCAAGGCGGTGGCTGTACAGCCAAACTCGGGCCAGGATTATTGGCACGTGTCTTAGAACAATTACCCCCTCAAAGATCAAATCCTGCCTTGTTGGTCGGTTACGAAACGTCTGACGATGCATCAGTCTATCAGCTTTCTCCAGATCAGGCGTTGATTCAAACCCTGGATTTTTTTCCGCCCATGGTGGAAGATCCATTTGTTTATGGTCAAATTGCAGCTGCTAATGCGCTGTCGGATATTTATGCCATGGGTGGTACCCCAGTCATGGCATTGAATATGGTTTGTTTTCCAGAAAAAGGTGATTTAAATACCTTAGGTGAAATTATGAGAGGTGGGCAGGCAGTGCTTAACCAAGCCCAAGCACTTTTAGTTGGCGGGCATTCCATATACGATGATCAAATCAAATATGGTTTAAGTGTCACCGGTTTGGTCAACCCTAAAAATCTTTATCGAAATACTGGGGCTCAGGTCGGTGATCGATTGGTTCTTACCAAGCTGCTTGGTGTGGGTATTTTGTGTACGGCATATCGTCAAAAGGCATTGGATCAGCTTGTTATCGATCGTTTGCTTCAGCAAATGACCACCTTAAATCGCGTGGCGGCAGAAGTTTCAAAAGATTATGAAATACATGCCTGTACAGACGTGACGGGGTTTGGCTTTTTGGGGCATTTAAAAGAGATGCTTGGTACCCGTCTAGGCGCACGGATTGATACGGTTGTTCTGCCCATGTTTGCCGAAGCGATTGAATGTGCCAATCGGTTTTATATTACAGCTGCCGGACAACGTAATCGACGTCATGTGGGCGATCAAGTGATTTTTCATCATGTGCCTTTTGGGGTGGAAGAGGTGCTGTTTGATCCCCAGACTTCGGGTGGTCTTTTATTAGCAGTTGCGCCTCAGGACGAAAAGACTTTTGTCAAAGCATTACAGGCATGTGGCGTGGCGGCCGAAGCCTGCGGTACGATTACTGACCAAGCTGGCCGCATCGATGTTTTTTAAACGATTAAAAGAAAGGATTTCACATGAATCAGATGATTTTAGATATGATGGGACGAGCCTGCCCACAGCCGGTTATAGAAGCCCAAAAATGGATTCATGAGGCAAAACTGGGTGATCAATTGGTCGTTTTGGTCGACAATGCGATTGCAGTTGATAATCTTAAAAAATTGGCTCAGCAGCGATCTGTCGCCGTAGATTCAAAACAGACAGACACCCATGCATATGAAGTCATTTTTACCATTCAAACAACGGACAATCATGCAAAAACCACAGTCACCACTGGTACCCGTCAAACTTGTGTTGTCATTGCTTCAGATGTGCTGGGGGTGGGTGATCGCGCTTTGGGTGAAGTTTTAATGAATGGCTTTTTCTTATCACTAACTCAGCTTCAGACTTTGCCAACACGCATCATTTTTTATAACAGTGGTGTGAAACTGACCATTGAAGGATCTAAAATTTTGCCGCATCTGGAATGCCTTCAAAGGCAGGGTGTGGAAATCTATGTCTGTGGAACCTGTTTAAATCATTATGAATTGGTAGATCAACTGGCTATCGGTGATGTGACAAATATGTATCAGATCGTGGAATGGCTGTCACAAGCTGATCATATCATTCGTCCAGCCTAAGATGAATCGCTTTGTGAACAAGAAGCCAATGGTTGTGGTGCGTGGTGCAGGTGATATCGCAACTGGTGTGATCCAGGCCTTTTGGCGGGCGGGATTTGATGTGGTATGCACAGAAATTGCTCAACCAACCGCCATTCGGCGCAGTGTGGCTTTAAGTGAAGCTTGCCGGTTGGGTGTCTACACCGTTGAGGATGTGACTGCAGTTCGCTGCGAAACATTAGCAGATATAAAAAAACAGCTACAACTTAATCGAGTGGCTTTGGTCATTGATGAACAAGCCACTTGGATTGATCAGCTTAAGCCTGATGCTGTTGTGGATGCTATTTTGGCAAAACGAAATATCGGTACAAATCGAGAGATGGCACCAGTTGTGGTTGGACTTGGACCGGGTTTTGTGGCAGGTGACACGGTTGATTATGTCATTGAAACCATGCGGGGTCATCAACTGGGGCGTATGATCAATAAAGGTGAAGCCCTTCCCAATACAGGTGTCCCTGGTCTTGTGGCTGGACATGCGGCAGATCGCGTGATCTATGCGCCGGCTAGCGGCGTAATTCACTGTGTTAGCATGATAGCGCACGAGCTTTCGAAAAATGACTGCCTTGCTATAATAGAAAGGATCTCAGGCGAGCAGATACCGGTTTTAGCACCATTTACAGGTATCCTTCGCGGCTTGATTCCAGATGGTTTTAACGTCTGGAAAGGTATGAAAATTGCGGATATTGATGCGCGTTTAGATCAGGTGGAAAATTGTTTTACGATATCTGATAAGGCGCGTTGTATTGGTGCAAATGCCCTAATAGCCGTCCTAAGCGCATTAAAAGATCGAGGATAATGTTTATTCATTCTTATTGCACTTCGGTGCAGACGCATCAGCGAATGGATCAAGCACATGCGGACATTTGGTCAGCGATACAATTCTGTTGCAGACCGTTGTTGCCACGTTTTTTGGCTGTAGTGGGCGGTGGTGGCAAGACGCATCTTTGTAGACAAGCTGCGCAAACCGTTGCAGCACTTGGACAGAGATCTTGTTTTGGAACCAGTACAAAAATGTTGCCAGAACAAGGATTTACCTTGGTTCAGGACAAAACGGATTTGTCTCAAGTGATGGCTTGTGCGTCTTTTCCGTTTCAATTTGGGCAATTGATCCAAACACCGGAGGGTGAGAAACTCACTGCAGTGACAGCAACTTGCTTGGCAGAAATTGTTCGGCAAACCGATGTTGTCTTTTGCGAAGCAGACGGCGCCAAGCGCAAGCCGATCAAATCTTGCCAAATGCAAGAACCTGTTTATCCGCCTCAGACCGATGCGGTTGCCGTTGTGGTTGGC
>JAEZVR010000166.1 GCA_023420715.1 Bacillota bacterium
CTCAATGGCCTGATTATAGGCTGGGTTAATACAATCATCTATGGCGTCATCATATAAAACACCTTCACCATAGTAGCGCATCACCATACCATAAGGTGCTTTTCCTTTACGGAATCCTGGAATCGAAAACCGACTGGCATTTTTCTTAAAGGCACGCTGCAGAGCGGCCTGAAAATCTGCTTGAGAAATTTCGATCTCGACGATCACAATATTGTTGGCTTTCTTTTCTATTTTCGATGACATATCTTCCTCCTAAGCGTGGAACGCCATAATCGTTTTTCAATTTGTGTAGGATAACATAACCACCTGGTACTGTAAAGAAAACCGCCATAAAGCAGGTGACTGGTTTCAACCTTACAGGCCGATGCTTTATTTTCGTCCTAAACTGTAATAATATATTTATAATTAATTACCTCCTAACCATCCAGTTATCTGTAAAATCGATGTCAAAATGCTTGTAGGACATCTTATTTTCTATGACACGTCAACAATTAGCCATGATGAGTCGTATACTTCTAATCTAAAATTGGAGATTTTATGAAAAATAAATCAGCTACGGAACAGCGTCAAGCGACACAAGTGCGATCACGCCAAAACAAACGTGCCGCTACATCCGCCAAGTATGGCGCTAAAACCACACCAAAATACACCGTTACACGCAGTGGTGGTTTAGATGCCTTAGTTAAAGGACCCTTTGTCAAACGGGGGACCCAGACAAATTCAACCAAAGGAAGAAATACAACAAAAAAAGTTTCAAGCGAAAGAAAACAGATCAAACCGAGCACGAACGTCTCGTCCAATCGGAAAAAAAGCGAAAAATTTCAAACAGGATATAAAAAAAGAACAGCTCAACATCTTCAACAAAAGCGTCAGAACCAGACACCTAATGGCGCACAGTTAAATCGTTTTGACCCGAACAGCATGCCAAACTTCTCGCCTCAATTTAAGCGATTTGTCATACGGTCTGCACAAGGCCAAGATCATTTACCAACCCTTTTAAAAGGGAAAACCCAATCCATCAACTCACTCAAAATGATTCCCATTGGCGGCCTATGCGAAATCGGGAAAAATATGACCGTCTACGAGTATGGCAACGATATGATTATTGTTGATGTGGGGGTTGCTTTCCCTGAAGAAACCCAACCTGGTATAGACGCGGTCATTCCCGACATGCACTATGTTTTAGAAAACCGCCATAAGCTGCGGGGGATTTTCCTAACGCATGGTCACGAAGATCATATTGGTTCTCTCTCATGGTTATTGCGCGATGTTCGCTGCCCAATTTATGGTGGCCGACTCACGAATGAATTGGTCAAACACAAACTAGAAGATCGAGGATTAAAATCTCATCTCAATGATTTGCACATCATGGAGGCTGGTGATGTCATTAAAGTGGGCGCCTTCTCAATCGAAGCCATCCATGTAAATCACAGCATTGCCGATGCTTTTTCCTTTGCCATCCGCACGCCTGAAGGCGTCATTATCCATTCTGGAGACTTTAAAATTGACTATACACCCATTCATGGTCAACCCATTGATCTCAATCGCTTCGCTGAATTGGGTAATCAAGGTGTTCTCCTCTTCGTCTGTGAGAGCACAAACATTGAACGCAAAGGCTTTACCAGCTCCGAAAAAACGGTCGGCGAAGCATTTGCCACGCACTTTAAAGATGCCCCTGGACGGATTATTGTAGCGACTTTTTCGTCCAATATCCACCGAGTTCAACAAGTGGTTTCTGCTGCAGAACATGTTGGCCGAAAAGTGGCCCTCGTTGGTCGCAGTATGCTAACGGTCTTTCAAGCAGCCAATAATCTCGGCTATATCGATATTAAACCGGATACCCTCATCGATATCAGTGACGTCAAGCAATACAAACCCGATGAATTGGTCATCATCACGACAGGCAGTCAAGGCGAGCCCCTTGCCGCACTCACCCGCATGGCCTTTTCAGAACATCGCTTCGTCGATATCGATGCCAACGACACTGTGATCATCTCTGCCACGCCGATTCCCGGAAATGAAAAGCCAATTTATCGGGTCATCAACGAATTATATAAACGCGGCGCAAAAGTCGTTTATTCTGCCTTAGCAGATATTCATGTTTCTGGACATGCCTATCGTGAAGAAATAAAAATCATGCATCAATTAATTCGGCCACAATATTTCGTGCCGTGTCATGGGGAATATCGCCATTTACAAATGCATGCAGAACTCGCCCACGAAATGGGTCAACCCTGGTCCAGTATTTATGTCCTGCACAATGGTGACATGCTGGAGTTCAAAAAAGGACAAGCTCGCATTTCTGGCTATACAGAAACACCTGCTGTCCTCATCGATGGCTCGCCAAACGCCCTAATTGATGACACCATTTTGGATCAAAGGCGGACCCTCTCTGATGATGGGGTTGTCTCCATCGCTTTTGCCCTCGACATCCGTCGTCAAACGGTTATTGGTCGCCCGATTATTCAAACCCGTGGATTCATATACGAAAAAGATGTTCATGCCATGGAGGCCGAGTTAATTAAACGCATTCAACAATTTGTACTTGAAGCTAGCAAGTCGAACCAACCCCTGGTTTCTGCCGTCAAAGGGAACGCCCTCAGGCAGGCACTTCAAAACATCTTGTATCATCGAACGCAAAGACGGCCCGTACTCTTACTTTCAGTCTTAGAAGCCTAAAACCAGTTATCAAACAAAAAGACCAACCCTTTCGGTTGGTCTTTTGTTTTAATGGCTCAGCGCCATCATTTATGCGCCGCGGACCACGTCAACAACCGCATTTAGCGATTTAATCCGATTCACCACACGTTCATATTGGGTCTGATCCATCACCTCTAAGCGCATAATTAAAATAGCAGTCACACCTTTTAAAGAAGACATCTGACCAGATAGAATCGGAACGGATTCAGCTGCAATTGCATTCGATATGTCGCTCAAGAGATGTGTTCTATCGCGACAAATGATTTTTAATTCGACCTCGTAAGAAGCACTCAAGTCCTCTTCATTCCAAGCGACCTCGATTAAGCGAGCGGCTCTCATCGCAGCCTCGGGCGTTGGATTCTTATTATCCAACAATGGTTTGATATTTGGACAATCTATCCGATGCACACCCACACCATTGCCGCGCGTTGTATAACCAATGATGTCGTCTCCTGGAACAGGATTACAACAACGAGATAAACGCACCAAACAATTTTTAACCCCTTATACCGCAATCCCATAATCATTCGGCTTTGCTTTTTTTCTGGGACGCCGCTGCAAAGTTTCTGGCGCATCTTGTGTCATAATTTCTGGCACATTGGTTCCCGGCGCATAAATCACCTGGCCAGCTGGAGATAAGCGATAACCGAGCATCGATCGTTCTTCATCCGATAAAGACTTAATATAGGCATCCCGCAATTTGGGGATGAT
>JAEZVR010000114.1 GCA_023420715.1 Bacillota bacterium
AAACCTTTGGCAAAGGCACCGGTACAAGCGCTTTTGTGCACCCGGATCAGTCAGCCGACAATGTCACCATTTTCAAATATTATTTGCCAAAAGGTAAAAATATCGAAGGTGATGGGTTGATACCAGATGAGGTTGTGGCGCTGCCAGATGCGGTTAAAACCCGTTCGATTAATCAGTTGAGCTTGGCAGAAGATACACAGTTACAGCGGGCCTATCAATTATTTGGGGTCGATGGATCGTCTGATCTCACACAAGCTGAAGACCAGACGACACCGAGCCAGTCTCTGGAGTCTCAGCCATGAGTCCAGCTTATGATGTCCTGAGCGCCGTTTATGATCATTTTCAAACCGATATTGATCCCCAAATTTGGGCGGCAAGGCTACACCAATGGATTCAGACCTATCGTCTGCCGCATGAACATCAGGGAGATGGCGGCAAACCTTTGCTTGTAGATCTTGGTTGTGGAACGGGACGATTTTTAAAGGCTTTTTCCGATTTGAATTATGATTTAATTGGTATCGATGCGTCCAGTAATATGCTTGAACACTGCCGTGAGCGGTTTTTTGAAGAAGCGCAGCAGCCGATTTTATTACAGCAGGATTTGCGCCAATTTGAGTTGTACGGCACGGTGGATGTGATGATTTGTTTGCTGGATACGGTCAACCATTTGACAGCAGAGGTGGATTTAGCCGCCTTTTTTGATCTGTGTCATAATTATTTGCACCCAGGTGGTGTGTTTATTTTTGATTGCGCCACAGCCCACCATTTTGAACAAACGCTGGGAGACCGTGTCTTCTTCTCGGTTGCGGCAGATCATACCTTATGGTGGCAAAATACGTATCAACAGGATGAGCAATTCAATCGGGCAGATCTCATTTTGTTTGAACCCGTAGCTGTTGACGATTTAACCG
The DNA here is from genome assembly GCA_023420715.1 of Bacillota bacterium. Lineage (GTDB taxonomy): Bacteria > Bacillota > Clostridia > Saccharofermentanales > Fastidiosipilaceae > JAEZVR01. The sequence goes on from JAEZVR010000114.1 coordinate 912, forward strand.
GAGATGATCTCTATCTCAGACGGGATACAACCATTGAAGAACGCTTTTATCCATTGGACGTGCTGTGTCAACAGCTTCAAAAAAGTGGTTTTAAACAGATACTGGTGAAGGGCGATCAATCCGATGAACCTCAGGCAACGGATGAGCGTTGGTTTATTATTGCCCAGTCGGGTAAGCATAGCTAGATGGCGGCAAGCAGACACCCACCAAAAAAATCATTTGTTTTGCAGAGGATATAATGTTGATGTCGGTTTGCCAGAACACGATGTTTGGGTGCGTGGAAACCGAACAAAGTGCAAGAAACGCATTGTCCTTAAATACAATTCTGATGGTATTTTATGCGTGGTATAGGGGATTTTTTGCTGAATGAATCCTCGATAGATTGATGATTTGGAGGCCATATGTCCGATCAGATACAGATTCAGGCACGTGAAGCTTTATTAAATTTGGATGATCACCTGGTGACGGCAACCAGTCGGGAAGGCCGTGTGCGCTGCGTGGCGGCTTGGAGTACCAAGACGATCCAAACCGCATGTCGCTGTCACGATTTATCGCCTTTAGCAACCATCGCAATGGGGCGTTTTGGCATTGGCGCCCAATTGATGGCGGCCACATTAAAGAATCCGACGGATGTCATGTCGATGACGCTCAAATGTGAGGGCCCATTAAAAGGCATGGTTGTGGTCAGCGACTATCAAAGCAATATTCGGGGTTATGTGCAAAATGAACATGCAGATGTTCCGCCTGGTGAAGATGGCAAAATTCATTTTCGGGAAGTTGTTGGCGCGGGAACCTTGACCGTTGTAAAGGATATGGGGTTAAAGACGCCTTATTCAGGCACGGTAAAATTGATCAGCGGCGAAATTGCCGAGGATCTCGCCTTTTATTTGATGACGTCGGAGCAACTGCCGTCTGTGCTGGCAACAACCGTTTTGTTGCATCAATCGGGTGTTTATATGGCAGGCGGTTTATTGATTCAATTGATGCCTGGCGCAACGGCAGAAGATTTAAGTTATATTGAACAACGTGCCAGTGGATTTCCAGAGCTGGGCTTTTTAATGAATGAAGGTTTTACCCCTAAGCAGTGGATCGATTTATTTATGGGCGATCCAAATTTACATTACTTAGAAACACATCCAATTGCGTTTAAGTGTCACTGCTCCGAAAAGCGGATGACTAAAAATTTGTTGGCGTTGGGAAAAGCTGAATTAGAAGCATTGGCGGCTGATCCAAAAGGCATTGATTTGCATTGCCATTTTTGCAATCGACATTATGCATTTTCTCAAGAAAGGATTCGTGAACTCATTTCATGCAATTAACCAAAAATCAAAGCCGGTTAGCGGCATTTTATCAACCCCAAAAGCCCTTGCCCAAACGCTCTCCCGAAGAGGGTCCAGAAGTATTGGCACCAGCAGGTAACTTTACAAAACTAAAGGCGGCCATTCTATATGGCTGTGATGCTGCCTATATGGCTGGTCATCGCTTTGGCTTAAGAGCATTTGCAGATAATTTTTCCCTGGAGGATATTGCGTCAGCTGTGGACTATGCGCATCGACATGGGGTGCGTATATATTTGACCGTCAATAGCTTGTTAAGAACCGCGGAATTAGATGCTGTTGCAACTTTTGTGCAAGAGATCAGCAGTGTTGGTGTCGATGCCGTTATTGTGTCTGACCCAGGTGTTTTTCGTGTGGTTCGGCGGGTTGCACCCGATTTGGAAATCCATATGAGCACACAAATGTCTATATCGAATGCAGAAGCCTGTCTGTTATGGCATGAGCTCGGTGCAAGCCGTGTGGTGGTTGCGCGTGAGTTATCGCTTAAGGATATAGAACAGATGCGCAAGGCGTTACCTCCAGCTTTGTCTATTGAGGCTTTTGTGCATGGCGCCATGTGTATGGCATGGTCTGGCAGATGTTTGTTATCCAAGGAAGCGACAGGTCGAGATGCCAACAGAGGGGCTTGTGTTCAGCCCTGTCGGTGGAAATATCAGGTGACTGAAGTTGGACAGATGAGTTCATCGGGCGACAGCACCACGTGGTCAGTCGAAACAGATGAAATGGGAAGTTATCTGTTTAGTTCAAAAGATTTATGCATGATTGACCATTTGGGCGAATTGATTGAAGCGGGTGTTGACAGCCTCAAAATTGAAGGCCGCATGAAAAGTGAATACTATGTTGCCGTGGTCACTAAAATGTATCGTGAAGCGGTGGATGATTATCTTGCAGGTGTTGTTGACGAAAAAAGACAAGCCGAGCGGCGAGAGGCCTTAAACTGGATGGTTCATCGCACCTATGACACTGGTTTTTATTATGATCATCCGACGACAGATGCCAAAGTAGATACCAAAACCAGCTACAATAATGCGGCAACGGTTGTTGCGGTTGTCGAAAAACAAGTCGGTCAGCAATTATATTGTGAACAGCGCAACAAATTGGTGGTGGGAGATCACCTCGATTGTTTTCAGCCGCATGAGGAAACGCTTCAACTGACGGTAACAGAGCTTCAAAATGAATCAGGAGAAGCTGTTTTGGCTTGCCCGCATCCAAAGCAAAAATTTGTTTTGATTGTGCCTGAACAGATTCGCATTGAAGCCGGTTCCTATTTAAGGCGAAAAGGCGTTAAATATGGCGAAGAACAAGCATCAACTGATCACCCATAAAGATAAGCCAAGGGCAATGGATAGCAGTATGATCCAGGACGATCGAACCCATCGCTTAAGACTGATCCTGACCACCTGTTGTTTCCACGGATGGATTTGACGAACCAGATGTGTGGCTTGACGGAATCGTTTTTTGCGGTAGCCAAAAGGCGCATGTTTTTCTAAATGATCCCATAATATCCATAAAAAGATGGCAGAAAAGAAGATAAGCACCAGACAAATTTGATAGATCATTTGGTGTCTTTTAACGCTGGATAAAATGGTGGGTGAATCAAAACGTGGAATAATCCAATCAAACAGATAACCACTGATACGTATAACGAGGTTCGCCAAAATTGCCGGTCGACAATCATCAAAAATATATCTCAGACGGCTTGTGGCAAGTCCTAATAGAAGGGGTAGGGGACCGATGACCAGTGGGTGATAACCTAAGGTATAAATGATCGTTGTCAAAACAAGACCAAGGCAGATTTTCCCATAGCGGGAAAGACCGGTTTGAATGACACCACGAAAACAGATTTCTTCGATGATGGATGGAATGAGGCAGCCCAGTATTAAAACAACGGCAAAGGCAATGGGAGAATCGAGATAGGGTCGGTGAGGCAAGACGGGGTCAATTAGATAAGCGCCATTGCGTGTTCGTTCAAACAAATAAATATTATGGATACTGCGGATAAAAATGGAGAGCACACAGCTGATTAAGATGACCTGAATGCTCATTTGCCGTCCCATACGGCCGCTGCCCAAAAATAGGGATGCAGGCAAGCGATAATGCCGAATAAAATAAAAGCAGGGTAAGCAAAGCGCAATGCCTAAAAAAATCATATGAATGATTGTAAACAGAACGGGACTATTGCTAGAAAAATGTACCTTTAAGCCATCTAAATGCCCCCAGACCTCGCGCAAACAAAGTGTTGACAGGATGAACCATAAAGCTAGAATGCCGGCTGTTCGAGATAGGCGGTCCGGCAATTGGAGGGACTTTTTTGAGGCCACGCGCTTTCTTGGTTGTGTCGAGGTGGATTTTTGGATTGGGGGATGTTTGACCGACTGATTTTGGGCAGGTGTTTTTTGATGTTCAGAAGCGGGCAATGACGTTGTTCTGATCAAGGGTTGATCAGTTGGGTTGGCGGTTTGATCTGTCGAAGAGAGGACTGTTTCGCCAGAAGAGATGGATACATTGTTTTGATGTTTTTTCATGTTTTCATTCTACCATCATCGTCGTACAATAAAAAAAGATGAATCTCGTGCAGGAAGCCTGTTTGATGAAAGCGTGGGCAATCATATGTTGGCAAATCAATTAGGGGCGGATGTTGACCGATTCAGTCATTGGCTTAAAACGGCTAAATCCATTGTATTTTTTGGTGGAGCAGGTGTTTCCACAGAGAGTGGTCTGCCAGATTTTCGGGGTGCAAAAGGTATTTATCAAGAAAATCTGCAAGCAGAATCTATTTTAACACCACGTTTTTTGACACGTCATCCAGACGTATTTTGGGCATTTTATCGCCAATATTTTATGGTAGAAGGCATTCTTCCAAATGCCGCACATCTTTTTTTGGCGCACTTAGAAGCCGTTGGTGTTTTAAAAGGCATTGTAACGCAAAATGTGGATGGCTTACATCAGATGGCGGGCAGTCGTCGGGTGATTGAACTTCATGGCAGCGGTCGTCATTTTTATTGTATGTCATGTGGTCAACCCGCTCCATTTGAGGCGATTGCCGTCGCCGAAAACATTCCAAAATGTTCTTGTGGGGGTTTCTTACGTCCCGATATTGTTTTGTATGAAGAGCCTTTAAAAGAAGATCGCATTCAGGCGGCTATTGCGCTGATTACGGATGCAGATTTATTAATTGTGGGTGGCACATCACTTAGGGTTTATCCTGCAGCGGGATTGATTCAATATCGAAACAATGCCCGACTGGTCGTGATTAATCGCGATCCGACAGCAATCGATGATCGTGCAGATCTTTGCTTGCAAACGTCAATTGCTGCCTTGTTTGGCAACTTGCATCAACAATGGCAAATAAAAGCGGGGAGGGTATGATGGCGTGTCAATTTCATTTGGCTTATTTTAGTCCAACCTTAAATGGCGCAAAAATTGGAAAATCTGTTTTGTCGGGCGCACTTAAGGGAGCAGGTTCAGCGCATGAAGCGATTGTACAGGATTGGCAGACCCCCGAAAAACGTCAGCAAGCCTTACAGGAAGGTCGGTTGAAATTTAAACGAAATGATGCGCTAGTGATTGTTTTCCCCGTATATGCTGGCCGGTTGCCGAATTTGTTATTGCCCTTTATTGAACAAATATCTGGAGAGAATACAACTGCCTTGGCGATCGTGACCTATGGTTATCGGGCGTATGACGATGCACTTTCGGAACTTTGCGGTTTGCTTAATTCGAAGGGCTTTATTGTGCAAGCGGCGGCGGCTTTCCCCTGTGCACATGCCTTTTCTAAGACATTGGGAGAACAACGGCCAAATGAAGCAGATTTAAAACTGGCTTATGCTTGGGGTGAACGTTGGGGCCGCTTTACAGTGCGTCACTGGGCATCCGATTTTCGTCAAGCTTGTCAGGTAAAGGGGGCCTGGCCACCTGGTCCGTATTATCAGCCGCGTGCTTTAAATGGGGAGCGCATCGATATTCGAAAAGTAAAACCAAAAATTCATGCGCATTGCACACATTGTGGTTATTGTGCGGCCATTTGTCCAATGGGTGCCATCGATCCGAAAAATGTGGCATCTGTTCCAGGTATCTGTATGAAGTGTAATGCTTGTGTGCAACGCTGTCCCGAGGCAGCACGTTATTTTGATGATGCTGGTTATTTAACGCACAAGACGGATTTAGAAAATCAATTTACAGAACGCAAATCCATTGAGCTCTTTTGGGCAGGGCTTTCTAGAAAAATTGAATCGTAGACTTGCGCCAAAAGCGTCAAATCGGTATGATGACCTCGTTCGATGAAAGGCGATTGTCCTCTACAGTTAGCCGCATGGAACGTTTGAATAATGAGTGACTGTTTTTCGCTCGGAGGTAGATATGAAAAAATCTGTTTTATTGACACAAGGTGCCATTATTGCAGCTGTTTATTTTGTGCTGACATTATTGGTTGCCCCTTTAGCTTTTGGCCCATTACAATTTAGAGTCTCTGAGGCCTTAATGGTTTTGCCGATGTTCACCATTGCGGCTGTTCCAGGCTTATTTGTGGGTTGTTTATTATTCAACTTACTCTATCCAACCGGATTAGG
>JAEZVR010000139.1 GCA_023420715.1 Bacillota bacterium
ACCCAACTCAGGGCTAATCGTACTACTAGAAATTGCTTCAATGGCAAATGGCAATGCACCCGCATTTATTTTTTCTGCCAAGGATACCGCCTCTTTGGCATTTGCCATACCTGTAATCTGGGCTTCCCCACCCGTAATTTGGGTCTGCACCCGCGGATTGGAGATCATGGTTTCATCCATATTAATGGAAATTTGCTGACCCACCAATCGTCCCGTTGCTTCGGCAAATTTTCTGGAGCCTTCCGCATTTAATTCCAATTGAACAATGTGTTCACCCGTCTGCTGATTGATACCGGCATGAGCGGCTTTGACATCTGCACCACTTAAAACGACAGTTCCTTCAGGATCTTTAAAAGTCAGCTCTGCCGTTTCTCCAAGCTCTTTCATGGCCTTATCTGGATCAAATGAGGTATCGTCTGACTTCCAGGGAAAACGGACAACCACCCGACCATTGGTTTTATCTAAGATAACATCTCGATCCAAGATACTCAGATTATCCAAACGCGTTTCCATAATATTGCGAACCGCATTAAGTTGCTCGTCAGTCGGCTTTTCTGCAAAGCCTTTAGGCGCATATACCGCCTCGACACCACCTCGAATATCAATACCGAATCGAATATCTTGTGCGCCAGAAACTTTTACCTGCTTGCCATCTGGCGTTGGCAACACAGTTCCCTGAATACAGAGCCAAACAGCTAAGGCAACAATGGCAACAAGCACAAAAAATGTCACTTTGTGGCCTTTGACTTTGGCTTGTTTACGATAGGACTGCCGCGCCATAGTCTTCACATCCTTTCATCTAATAACTTATCTATTTTAATCGATTTATCCCCATTTGTGTTAGCACGATGATTTTCCGATGAATTTATTTTAGCCAAAGCAGCCATGACCTGAATTGGAGCAGACGCTTTAGCCAGTTGGCGCTGATGCACCAGTTGTTCGATTTCTGTTCGCCCTTCGTCATTCTGCACATGATAAAACGGACGAAAACGTCCATAGAGCAGATTTAAACGCCGCAATCGATCTGTATTCCAGCTTTCCAAAACACCAGGCATAAGGCGAAAACACCAATTGCCATCCGGCACACCGGGCACGTTAAATCGGGTATCATCACCATAACCCAAGAGATCTTGTATGGGCGCAACCGCAAAAAAGGCGGGAGACCCCCAAACGCAGCGGATCATCGCCTGTACAGCAGGGGCACCCTCCCCGCCACGTAGCCAATCGCCGTCTAGCGGAAAGCCAACATAATCGAGAACATATTGGCGCATCTCATGAGACATGGACATCAGCCACCCGAGCAAGGTCTGATTGTCATGCGTACCCGTGTAAGCACATTGGTTTAGGGTATAACGATGTGGCATATCCATATCTGAATAGGACAAGTTAAAACCAAACTGAAAGACCTTCATGCCTGGAAAACCAACCGTTTGGACGAATGAACGCACATCGTCATTAATATCGCCCAAATCCTCGGCAATAATGTTGACCTCACCAAGAACACGACGCACGGTTTGAAAAAATGACAAACCTGGCCCCTTACACCATCGACCATGCTTAGCTGTTTTTTCATGAACAGGTACTGCCCAATAAGATTCAAATCCCCGGAAATGATCGATCCGCACACGGTCATACAACTGAAGCGAAAACCGCATACGCTCGATCCACCAGGCATAGTCTTCCGTCGCCATATGGTCCCAATTGTAAAGTGGATTCCCCCACAACTGACCATCTTCAGAAAAATAATCTGGTGGTACACCAGCCACTTCAACCGGATTTAAATCTTGATCTAAATAAAACTGTTGGGGATTTGCCCATACATCGGCGCTATTTCTGGCAACATAGAGCGGTATATCGCCCAAAATCCCAATACCAGCATCATTGGCTTCTGCTTTAAGCTGCTGCCATTGTTCAAAAAAGAGCCACTGAACAAAATAAATATAGTGGATTTCAGCTTCATGCTGAGCAGCAAATTGATTGAGCGATTCAGCTTCCCGATAACGCAGATCCAAATCTGGCCACAGCCACCACGGTTCACCCTCAAAGTAGTTCAACAAAACCTGAAACAACGCAAAATCACTTAACCACGGCTGCGTACGTGCAAATTTTAGGATTTGTGTCATGGCATCGGCGCCACACCGTGTAAAGGCCAATCGCAACAAATGCTCGTGATTGTGGCGCACAAAATCTGGATCTACCCGATAGACTTTGGGATCCGTGCTATGAAATTGCAAACACTCCTGTGGGGTTAACAGCCCTGCCTCACAGAGTAAATCCGGATCAATAAAAAGGGGATTTCCCGCAAAAGCTGAAATCGAGGCGTAGGGAGAAAAACCTTCGCCAGGTATGGTAAAGGGCAACACTTGCCAATAGGTCACACCAGCTTGGGCTAATTTGTGAATAAATTGACGCGCACTCGCACCAAAAGTGCCAATACCATAGGGCCCGGGAAGAGCGGATATGTGCATGAGAACACCATTTTCTCGCATGCGATCCACGTAACACCCTCCCTCTCAACAGTCTGAAATCGAATTATACTATAAACACCCCAAAATCACATGAATTTTGGGGTGTTTTCTTAATTCGATCAAGATCAATTATGCTTCTGGGTATCCGCCCAAATCAAAAACTGTATAGCCCGCTGCAGCGAGAGCCTCAGCAGCGGCGTTAGAACGAATACCACTTCTACAGTACACCAATATAGGCTGTTGCTGATCATAATCTTTGAGACGTCCAGTTTCTGTTAAACAAGCCTTGAGCAGATGCAAAGGCAAATTGACAGCACCCTCGGCATGCCCTTCAGCATATTCTTCGACACTGCGGACATCGAGTAAAACAACACGGGGGACCGCTTGGTAATACATACCTTCGTGATAGGAAACCGGCGACAAAAAACCCCGGCCAGTTGCCTTTTTTTGAATCCCGGTTGCCATGAGTACGGGTGGCATGCTTCTCGTCATCACACCGGAAGACTGAATTTCAACCACATCACCGGTTTTCAGATCAACCAACGCCTGCTGTTCCGGCAAATGGATCCGTGCCAAGCCGACATATCCGCCCTCACTCAAATGGACCCAACAGGCAGATTGAGCATCAGATCCAGTTGTTGCCCCGGAGACATCGACAGCGCCCAAATAACTCCCGCCAAAAGTTGAGTTTTCCATAGCCGCATGCCCTGACGAATGATGCGCTAGATCGTTTGAAGCAACAGGATGAACTGAAGGAACGGAACGTTTTCCCTGGGTTGCAAAGCGTGCAGACTTTTCTTTTTCTGCGACAGCGAGATTTTTACAGGCCACGATGCCAATGATGATCAAGGCTGTTACCAAGGCGTAGATGCCAAATTGCGCAAAAAAATCGATCATGCAAATCCTCTTTTTAACAAGATGACCAGAATCTGTTTGTAAAAATGATAAACTTGCCCTAAAACGTCCACATTAAAAATTTATGAATAATTCATGACCAGTCAAAACACGCCTTGGTCCAAGCAATGTCACTGATCAGCCAATAAAAAAGGCACATGATCTGTGCCTTGGCTGCCGATGAAGGATTCGAACCCTCACGAACTGAGTCAGAGTCAGGTGTGCTACCTTTACACTAATCGGCAAGAACTTTTAGAGTATATCACATCTTAATTTGACAATGCAAAATCAAATCATCCGCCAAAAAAATGAAGCCATCACCTGTACCGGGATGGCTCCATCTGAATACCCAACGATCAAAGGCGTTAATCGCGAGTTTGGCGATATAACTTAAAGCCAAATGCGCTCGCTAGACCTATAACCAAAAACAGCATCGCACTTATTGGTAAGGTTTCGCCAGTTCTAGGCAGTTGAGGATGATCTGAATCCTGAATCGAAGACGCACCGCCTGTGCTCGTGGTCACCGAAGGCTTCTGTGACGGTGTTTGTTTTGACTCATCCGGCTTCTTTTGAGTCGTTGATGTCGTTCCTGTATGATCATGGTGTTTTTTCGATTGCTCAAAAGCCGTTTGCAACTGCTGATAGGCGGTGTCGATGTCTGCCTGCGTTGCCTGTTCATTCTCCAGAACTTTTTTAGCATCCTGAAGTGTCTTTTTTAAATCTTCTCCCATATCTGTTGATGGAACCACGGTTTCGATTTCATCAACCAAGGCCTTAAGCTTGGTTTTATCTGTCGCAGGAGCAGGAATCGGATCAGTTTTTCTCTCCAGCCGTTCAATCGCCCGATTTAAGCGGTCCGTTGCAGCATCCACATCAGCTTGAGATGCATCAGCCTGATTGCGAATATCAACCGCATGTTTTACGGCATCGGTCATCTCATGAACACTCTTTTCTGTATACGCTGAAGAATCAATCTTCTTCACCTTTTCAAGTGCAACCTCCAACTTGCTATAATCCACTTTTTCAGCCTGAGGATCAGATGGTTTGACTTGTTTCCATGCATCAAAAGCTTGTTGCAGTTCATCTTTTGCACGATTAACTGCCTCTTGTGTCGCTGTCGGATCGCCCAATACTGCTTTGGCTGCATCCAACGCTTTTTGAAGGTCAGAACTCGGCACCCGATTCTGGATGCCATCCTCCACCTCGCGAATCAATTGATCCAATGCCGTTCGATCGATCTTTGTTTTTTCAGTCAGCGCTGCTTCTGCCTGTTCCAATGCTGCAAGGGCTTGATCCACATCATCCTGTGTCGCATCGGTATTTGCTATAACCTGCTTGGCCGCCTCTAAAGCGCGCTCAAGGGCTGCTTTACTGTCTGGCGTATAGGGATTTAAATCTTTCTTCTGAACAGCATCAATTTTCTCCCTTAACGCATCTTTATTAGCCTGTTTTTGTAAATGATCGATGATATCGTTTAACTGTTGTGCCGCTTGTTCGATTTCTGCCTGTGTCACCGGTTTTTTGTTACGAACCGCTTGAGCGGCTTGGATGCCATCTGCCAGATCTGCTTTGCTTTTTCCAGTTAGATCATCTTCCCGAATCGCCTGAGCCTTTCTAATGGCCTCATCCAAACGACTGTAATCAATTTTTTCGACCAATGCACCGATGGCTTCTTCAATAGCCTTACGCTTTGCATCGACAGTCGCCTGATCGACATTAGCGTCTTTAAGCAAAGTTTCAGCTTCGTCTACCAGTGCTTGAAGCTTTTTGATGCCTGATTCTTCATAGCGATCGGTGGCGATTTCACGCTTGGCCTCACTGACTTTGTCTTGTAATGCCTTCGTCTTTGCACGCCGTTGCAAGTTGCCCATTGCTGTCAATAAAGCCTGTGCACGTTCTTTAAAATGTGCCGTATTTTCTGGTTCGTTTGACGTTGTCGTATCCGCAATCAGTCTCAAGTTTTCCTCATACAAAGCGAAGAAAGGATCAAAAGTCTGAGGTGTGTATTGACGACGGCTCAATTGATCCAGCTTATTGCGTTCATCACCGTTAACACCCATATCGTGATGAACTTTCTTAATCGCAGCCTCATTTTCATGTTTGCTCACTCTGGTTTTGAGTTGATCAAATGCCGCTTTTAGTTGTTGTAAAGCCTGATCTATCGTCGGCTGATCGTTATTTCGATCTGCATTCACCGCTTCTGCCTCACGATAGGCCGTAACAAATGCAGGATGGGTATTCGTGGTATAGAGATCTACATAATTTGGCACGTTATCCCATAATTTAAGTGTTGATTCCAAATCGTGAAAATTGGCTAATCCTTCAAGGGCGCCGATCGCGTCATTTAATTCATCTGCGATTTGATCTAATTCAGGTTGGCCTAAATCAGGATTATCTACTGCTGCTACCGCACGCGCTAAGACTGGCTTGTACGCATCCCAAGATCTCGGTTTGTAATCGCGCAAACCCTCTTCATCGGTTAAAGGTGCACCCAAAAGCGCAACCACAAGGCCCATCCGATTTGCAGCATCTTCTTCGATTTGATCGACGAGCGTTTTAAATCGCGCATTAATCGCCTGAACCTCTTTTTCGGTCTGTTTCTCCTGAGCCAAGATCTGGTTTCCTGCCTCAATTAAGTCCTGATATTGGTTGCGGTAGGTTTCGATGTAATAGGGTGGCGTATAACCCTCGGGAGCAGTGGTATACGTGGTATCGGCCACATAACGTTTGAGTCGATCCAAATCCGCTGGTTCAGCCGTTTTTTCTGTCTCAGCAGGCGGTTGGCTTCCAGACGACTTTGGCGTATCTGCAGCTGTATCAAGCGCTTTTAGAATATCTGCCTGATTGGCCTCGACATAATTTCCCATCGTCGGTTGTGACTTGCCAGGTACGCTCTGATCAATAATCCCAGAGCGGTTAATCACAATTTTTTCGATTTCAGCCTTTTTTGCTTGATAAGCAGCCGTGAGTTCGGCTTCATTTTTATTGCCATCCGCTTTGAGCGCTTCATAATGCTGATCTAGCGTAGCCAATAAAACCTCACGCTCAAATTCACCCAGCTTTTGAAAAGCCGTCTGACGCAAGGGCTCAACAATCGTAATTTGATCACCTAAAGTACGCGCATCTCGAATGCTTTGTTGTGCCTTTGTCGAAAAATCCTTAATTTTTTCTTTAACCGCCTCATTTGTTGCATGGTCTTGCATACTCTTAACCAAGGTGTCCAATGCTAAAAGTGAGGTTTGCGTCGCATCCTCGAAGGTGGTATCGAAAGCTTCTTGTTCCATCGCATAAGCTTCTTCAACCTTTTGTTTGGCTTCTGCCACAGATAATTGAGCTGGATCGAGTCCATTCAAATAATCGATCGCCGCCTGCGCACCAATCAAATATTGATCATAAAAACCTTGGTAGGCATCTTCTAGCACAAACCGCTTTTGCGCTTTGCGATTTTCCAATTCTTGACGCCCATCCCGAATGATGGTTTCGGGCGTTTCGGCGCTGGCTTCTTCCGCCCGAACTGCCAAAGAATAGAACGAAAAACCTTGTGGTAAGAACAGGGCCTGCCCCGCGATTAAAGCAATCAATAGGGGGATCGCCATGACTTTTATCAATCGACGCTTCATATAGCCTCCAAATCGAATCATCTTAACCTAACAATTAGAATGTTTTTCTATTTTATCTCAGAATAACAATTTTTAGTATTATATAAAATAAAAAACGGACTGACAGTCCGCTTTAATCTAATTTGATGAGACTACCATTTATCCCATCGATAGCGCTCTGATGCAATGGCCAATAATACCCCTGCTGCAATGCAATTATTGAGCATGGCGGTTCCGCCCTGACTCACAAAAGGCAGCGGGATACCTGTAACAGGCAAGAAACCCAAACACATGCCAATATTCTGAATGGTATGCACCGCAAACATCGTGGTAATACCCGTTGCCATATAGCGCTCAGCGTGTGTTCTAGATCTGGATGCAACATAGATTGCGCGCATAATAAAGGCAAATAGACAAATCACCAAGGTTGCCGTGCCAATTAAACCCATATATTCCGCAACAGCAGTGAAAATAAAATCTGATTCTTGAACAGGCACATGCACAAAATGACCCGTCTTATTCCCCGTCAATCCACCAGATAAAATCGCGCGTTTTGCCTGATTAACGTTATATGCGGCTTGGGGGTCTAATTGGGGATATAAAAATGAAATAATTCTTTTTTTTCTGAACTCAGCTAAAAAATAGAACCAAATAATCGGCAAAGAAAAAACAAAGGCCGAAAACGTAATCGCAATATAGGAAAGCTTAATTCCCCAAACAAAGAGCATCGCAACAAGGGACAGAATAATCACAAAAGCGGTGCCCACATCACTTTGATAACCCAAAATTAACAAAAGCTGAGGGATACACAGGCAAGCAATATATCCAAATCCACGAGGATAACGATATTGACCTCTTTTAATGGCATCCAAATAATAAGAAACCAAAATAAAAAGCGCAACCTTTGCCAATTCGGAGGGTTGAACACTCCCAATCAATGGTAACCTAAGCCAACTGTTCGATCCAGTGGCGCGCGCCAAACTCTTGTCGCCAAAAATCGGCAACAAGAGCTGTAGAATCAGCGATAACCCGTACAAAATCCAGCCAAAATGCTGTATCTTTCGCACCCCGATTTTCATAATGGTGAACATCAAGACCAGTCCAATCAAAACTGAACCACCTTGAACAATCATATTCTTTGGATAATTGGCAGCGGCATTCATCGCCAATAATCGCGATAAGACCGACAAACCGATGGCCAAGGTAACCAAAATAGGCACCAAAATTAAAAAATCAGTTTGCTTAAAGAAGCCAATGGTGGCACTTTGACGAATACTACTCGTTTTCATGCCCATTCGACCTATCTGGAGATGTTCCCAGTTCTGCATCTGTTGGTACGGTCGTGTCTGAATCTAACAGGTGCGAAACCGCTGCTGCCTCTACCACTTCATCCCCATTTGCTGGAGCTGCCTGAGCATGCGAAAGGTGCTCTAATAGCCACCCTGTTTGCCATGACGCGGACAAGGCCGTATTTTTTTTCAATTGACGATGTGCGACCCCAATATAGATCAAACCTGCAATAACCATGATGGCAGAAAGCAGCATGGACACACGCAAGGGCGTATTGCCAATAAACAAGGCATCTGTGCGAATGCTTTCGACAAAGAATCGAACTGCACCATATAAAACGAGATACCAAGAAACAGTCTCTAATTTCAGCACAGCTTTGCGGCGAATATGATGTAACAAAAAGAAAATGAGCAGATTGGCAATGAACTCATACAAAAAAGTTGGGTGAACCGGTGAATAGGGATCAATACCTGGTAAATTTTTCTGCTGAAGATAAGCTGTCGTACCTTCACTCACCATCCCCCAAGGCAGACTGGTGTTTGTGCCAAAAGCCTCTTGGTTAAAGAAATTCCCCCAGCGCCCAATCGCTTGACCCAAAGGTAAATAGACCACACAAAAATCGAGCAAATGATGCAAGCGATACCGCCGCCATTTCGCCAAAATAAGCAAAGCCAAGCACCCGCCAATGACACCGCCATAAAAAGCGAGCCCACCATCTCGGGTATCAAACATGCGGAAAACATCCCCCTGATATCGCTGCCATTCAAAGACAACATAATAAAGGCGGGCAAAAATAATCATTAATGGCACCATCAACAACAGGACATCCATGATATGCTCACGTTTGATCTTAAATCGATCACTCTCCCGATAGGCAAGCAAGACGATCAACAAGACAGCTGCCGCAATCAACAACCCATACCAATAAACAGGCAGGCCAAACACCTTAAAAGCCACCCGATGAATGAGCAAATTGTGAATACCCAAACCTGGAAAATGTACTGTAAACGTTGTACCCATAAATTATCCTTTCACGCTTATATCATGATCACTCGCGTAACCGCATCTGGAGCAAACATAAACTTCATATGTTGAATGGTATCCTGAATATCGATTCGACTAAAGGATGCCGCATAATCGAACAAATCAATCGAATACAATTGGCAAAGCGCCGCTGTCATGCCGGTGCTTTTAATCTGATCCAAAGATCGGATAAATTGACCGGTAACAACTTTCTTTTGCAAATTGAATAAGATCTCATCAAACTGTTTTTCCTTAAAAGTAGATTGGATAACCGATTGCACCGTTTCCGCCGCAACTGCTGGTTGTGGACTATCCCCGCCAATTAATACATAAGATGAGTCTTTTTCGCGCACGTAACGCGCATAGAAGGTTTCGTCAATAACACCTTTTTCGTATAAAGATTCATAAAGCGTGGTGGACGGCCCAATCAAGGTATCCAGAAAAAGCTGACCTGCAACACGGCGCATCATCAAATTTGCACCGCCGCTTCGACTATCCGCATTAACGCCAGGATCTTTATAAGCCAGCATAAACCCCTGATAAGAACCGGTTCTGCTCATTTGTGCTGCATAGCATCTTGGTTTGGGCGGCTCAAGATCGCGCAAGATTTCTGTTTTGGGAATCTGTGTATCAGACGCTAAACAACTGTCCAAATGTTCCAGAATTTCTTGAACACGCTGTTCTCTAAAATCGCCACACAGGACAATGGTCAGTTGCGGCAAGATATAAAAATGACGATGAATCGCCTCTAAATGTGCAAGTTGAATTTCACTTAAATGTTCTTGATCACCCAGTGGGTCGGTCGCATAGTCATTTGACAAAAACAGGTTATGCATCAAACGATCATAGAGTTTAAAGTATGGTGTCGACTGTTTTTCCATTTGTTCGACATGCAAAAAATGTCGTTCTCGTTCAACCAACTCTGGGCTTAATCGCGGCTCTAAAATCGCCTTTAAATAAGCATGAAAGGCATCTAAGTAATGTTCGACAGCCGTAAAATAAAACAGGGTGTGATCATATGTTGTATAGGCATGTGCTTCCACACCTAGACTAGCCAAGTGATTGGTCAATTGTTCACCATTGTCTAAGCGCTGATGATAAATACAGTGTTTGAGATAATTGGCCGATCCTTCTGGCACTTGGATCCTCTGGCCGTCCTCCGTCTTAAATCGACGATGTGAAGAGCCATATGGGACTAAGAAAGCGATGAATTTTCCAGCATAACCAGATTTGGGTAAATGTGTGACACTAAGCCCGCTATAGTGCTGGTACGTGTGCATCAACAACCCCGATAACCTGTCTTTCTTATCGCAACAAATAAAATTATGTGCCATTTAGATCATTTACTCCATTGCCGTTTGATTCGGTAAATACGTTGCCACCGTAATGGGTGACATTTTTTGAGCTAAATCCTGTACGGCTTCCATTGATTCACCTGCCAAAAAATCAATCGCTTCGGCAATATCTACATTGCGCCCAGACATCAAATGAGAATAGCAAAATCCCAAATAAGATTCGACATCATCTACCAAGGTAAGCAATTGACTTTTGGCCATTTCTTTTGCCCGAGCAAAAGCGGCCGCTTCGATCTGACCCGAAGCGATCTCCATCAAAACGGATTTCACCAAGTCCTGCATCTGTGTTTCAAACCCTTCGCGCACCGTCGCACCAATCGCCAACAACGACATGAAGTGATACGGTCTCGCTTCAATATGATGTGCAATAGGTTCTTTACCGTCAGATAAGACAACCACTTTTTCTTTTAAAAGGGATGTCCACAGATTAGACAAGATCGATACCTGACCAGAAGTATATGAAGAATATGGCGGCAACCCATCAAAAAGAGAAACAATTTTGCTGCGTGCAATACACCTTGTTTCTGTCAAGGTTAACGGCCTCGTGGATTTAAATGGTTGAGGGCTCAAACCAGGCAAGCGCTGATAACGATTTTCGTTTTCTTCAAAGCGAGCAGATTGTTTGAGCAGCGATTCAACTGCTTTTGAGCTCACACGGCCGCCCAAACAAATCGTGATCTGTGCCATCTGAAGCCAGTTTTTCCAGATATCAGTCAATCTTTGAGGCGTGAGCGATTCTAAACAGGCGATATCCTCGTGAAAGGATTTGGCATGTGAGGTCCCAACCGTTGTCATTTCCATAACATGCGTGAAAGCAGTTTGCTCAAAATGATTGAACTGATTGTTTAAATAATGGATGAGATGCTGACGCTCACGTTCAAAAATATGGGCATCCAAACAACCATTTTCATCTAAGACAGGATTCAATATGGCATCGAAAACATCTGCCATCAAACGCAAATAAGGTTCATCTCCATCGTTCGTTTTACTCACCGAAACCCCTCGAAACACAAGGGTATGCCAATCGCCTTCCGCACGATTAATGACTTTAATTTCTGCCCCATATAATTCACTCAAACGCCGTGTGAGCTGTGTTTTGGTCGGATAGGCCGCCGTGCATGAAGTCAAAATTCGCCCAAGCAAATAATGGGCAATCCATGGACCTGCAGATAAGGGCATGCTCAATGAAATGTTCATGACCGTGCTATGAAAACGTGCCGCTTGAAATAGCCACGTTGACACACCTTTATCTTCATAGACTTTCCACAGTTTTTCTTGTTTTTCAAGCCATTGGCGACCATCTAAAATATCCTGATGCATTTGAGCAGTCAAAGCCAAAAAGCTGTGGAATTTAACCTCAGGCCTTAGAAAATGCAGAAAATAAACATCGATGATTTTCCCATAAAGATTCAAACCATCGTGATCTAATATAAAAGTTTCAATCAGACGTTCTCCCTGGCCATTGGTTACCGTCGGTCGAACCCCAATATTTGTCACTGAATTATAGATGCGAGATCCCACACGTGTTCTGGTGACGTAAACACCATTTGGCGGCGTCAATACTTGCTCAGAGACGCGTACATTTGCCGTTGGCATCCCCGCTGTTCTCGCCAATGCCTGTCCATGAATAACCTCTCCAGATAACTTATAGCTGCCCATAAGTGCATTGACCAGAGACATATCGCCCTCAAGGATGGCTTTGCGAATCCGGGTACTCGAAACCGGCTCTCCCTGGCGATAAACGGGCGGTACCACAATCACTTGAACAGCCTTATCTTGCGCCCAGGCACTTAAATCAGCAACTGTTCCCGCCGCATTTTTACCAAAACGGAAATCCTCACCCACGACAATCAAGCGCGCTTTAAGTTTGTCGTATAAAATTTGATCTAAAAATGCAATCGGTGTCAAATCAGCAAATTCACGGGTAAAAGCTTGAACATAAACTCGTGTCATGCCGAGCTTATCGAATTTTTTCAGCTTATCATCTCCAGATTGAAT
>JAEZVR010000140.1 GCA_023420715.1 Bacillota bacterium
CCTACAGCAATTAATCGATACTTCATTGCGCTTTCAGTGGGTGGATTTTGATCAGCGAGCAGAGATAGCCATGCGTGCTGCAGTTGTCTTTTCGGCCACCACGAGTCCGCATTATATTTTTACCAAAACCGCACTTGAACCCTATTTAGATGGGCAATCGCATTTGTTTGTCGATCTGGCCATGCCGTTTGATATGGATCCTCGTCGCGATTTATTGGCCGGTATTCAATTGCGACAAATAGATGATTATCAGCAACGGCAATCTTTGTTTGAAAAAGATTGGGAATCGCTCTTGGCAACTGTCGAGTTAGATCTAAGTACCCATGTCGACCGTTTTTTAAAATGGCAAATTTGTCGTGAACAATGGCATGTTGTGCGCGATTTAAATCGGCGGTTGACCGCTCTGCCGCAATCCATTAACGCGCAAACATTGCTGGCTAGACTGATTTACAACGTGCGCGAATGTGGGAGTCCGGAAGAATTAAATTTATTCTTTAAACTTCTTGATAGACAGTATCAACAACGGTATTTTGGGTCCTTGGACGCTGCGGATTTCGCAGCCGATCCCCACGATGAATCTTTTTAGGAAGGTTGATGAGATGTTGAAGAAAGCAAAATTATCCATTTTGGGTATCGGTCCTGGGGCTAAAGAACAAATGACTTTGGCAGTGCATCACGCGCTGGAAACGGCAGATTTAATTGTGGGCTATCGGACCTATATTGATCTCATCCGCCCCATGTATCCTGAACAAATTTATTATGAAACGGGCATGATGCAAGAAATAGATCGTTGTCTATATGCGATTGAAGAAGCCCTAAAAGGCTATCATGTGTGCATTATTAGCAGTGGAGATAGTGGTATTTATGGCATGGCAGGTATTGTTTATGAGTTGATTGAACAACAGCAGTATCAGGATCAAATAGAGATTACGGTTTTGCCAGGTGTCACGTCGGCCAGTGCAGCAGCAGCGCTTTTGGGTGCGCCTTTGATGCACGATACGGCGTTGATCAGCTTGAGTGATCTCATGACCCCAATTGATACGATTTTTAAGCGGGTAGAAGCGGCAGCTCAAAGTGATTTGGTCACTGTTTTCTATAATCCAAAAAGCAAAAAAAGATCAACGCATTTGGCAGAAGCCTGTCGCATCCTTATGCGTTATCGCAGTCCTCAAACCCCTTGTGGCATTGTGCGACAAGCTTATCGACCCGATCAGAGTCTAAAAATCACAACCTTATCTGAATTGTCAGATCAGCCGGTGGATATGTTGACGACAGTTGTGGTTGGCAATCGTCAAACAAAGGTTATTCAGCAAAAACTTGTGACGCCACGAGGGTATGCACAAAAATATACGGATGTTTTTACACAACCTGCTCATGATATTGGAGTTGATATGCCTAGATTGTTGATTATAGGTGGTCATTCGGCTGCCAATCGTTTGGTTATCGAGGCTTATCGCCGAGGTCTTCCAATTCTGGTATCTGTCGCTTCAACAGAAGGTCAAGAATCACTCGAAGCGGCACTGGAAGCGGCAGGTGTTTCAAAACAGGCAGTTCGGATACGGGCTGGTCGATTGGATGCCGATGGTTTCTCTACACTGATTGATCACGAAGGTATTTGGGGTGTTCTGAATGCCGCCCATCCTTTTGCATCAGTCGTTACAGAAACGGTTGAATGTGTTGCTCAAAAGAAAAAAATACCTTGTTGGCGATATTTAAGGCCGCAAACAGCGCCGACAGATGAGGGGGATGGCTCTCAAAACACTGGTGAGACAGCAGATGATGCCGCTGGTATTTTGCATGTCGAAAGCGTTAAAGCGGCAATTGCTTGGCTGCAAGACTGGTGTCAAAAAACAGATGTAGCGGCAAAAATTTTTTTGACCACTGGGTCTAAAGATTTGCCAGCTTTTACAGCGGCATTGCCGATAGACCGTATTGTGGCTCGGGTATTACCCGTGGCGGAGTCTTTGGCGATTTGTTCTGCTTGTGGTTTAAAGTCCACACAAGTTGTTGCCATGCAGGCTCCCTTTGATATGGCATTAAATAAAAGTCTGTTTCAGGCATATGGTGCAGGCGTTGTTGTGACCAAGGCATCAGGCATGGCAGGCGGTGTGCCCGAAAAACTAGCAGCTATCCAGGCTTTGGGTTTAAAAGGGCTTGTCATTGATCCCCCGAACCATTCTGTGCAAAGTAACGTGTGGTGCAAGATTCAGCCGCTGTTGGATGATGTTGAACGGTACCAAAAAGAGGTGAGCAATGGATAAACAACGATCATCGATATTACAGGACATGTTGACACCAGATCATAAACTGGATCCTTGGCGTGTTCTCAAGACCCAAGATCCCCTGCAAATTGAAGCAAAGAGTATGGAAACCATTCAGAAACTTTGCGATTTATCTGCTTGGTCAAAAGCAGAACAAGCTGTCGTTATGCGGTGTATTCATACCAGTGCAGATTTCGATTACGCGACACAGCTTAGAATGACGTCAGATGCGGTCTTACATGCGGTAGAACTTATTCGGCGTGGTGCCCATATTGTGACGGATACCACGATGGCGATGTCTGGGATCAATCGACGTGTTCTAGAAACCTTTGGGGGTGCGGTTCATTGTTTTATTCAGGATGATTTGGTTGCCAAACAAGCCAAAGAAAGGGGGCAGACGCGATCGACGATTAGCATGGAAGTCGCCTATGCCTTACAGGAAAAACAACAGGTGCCTTTCATTTATGCAATTGGCAATGCACCAACGGCCTTGTTACGCTTGGCCGAGGGTATTTATAATGAAGGTTGGCGTCCGGATTTTATTATCGGTGTGCCTGTTGGATTTGTGAATGTCGTTGAGTCCAAGGAATTAATTCGTGCATTACCTGTTCCCAGTATTGTGGCCATGGGACGAAAAGGGGGCAGTAATATTGCGGCGGCAATCTGTAATGCATTGATTTATCAGGCTTCAGGTAGACAGGTATCGGTATAAATGAAGATTGATCTCAAAAAACAACCGCATTTTCAGGGTTTGTCCGAACAGGCCTTAAAGCGGATTGCAGAGCTGATTAAGGGGCATTGCCATCACTATGACCAAGGTGCGATTGTCTGCTTGCAAGGGGAACGGCTGCCGGGTATGGGATTGGTTATATCGGGTCAGGTTGTGATTGAACGGTATGATATTTCGGGCTATCGACAGGTACTCACTTGGATGAATCCGGGCAATGTATTTGGCGAGGTGTTTGCTGTCTTAGATCAACGGCCTGTTAATGTGACGGTTATGGCAAGTCAGCCCAATTGTGTGATTGGCTTTTTACCCATGAGTGCATATCATTGCTCCGATCTTTCCGTTGAAGATCGTCATCAATTGATGGCAAATTTGATGCGCATTATGGCAGAACGCAATTTTTTCTTAAATCAGAAATTAAATATTTTAAGTCAGCGCCAAACCCGTGAAAAACTCATTCAATATTTTACTTTTTTGGTGATGCAACAAGCGCCTGGGCAAGCAACATCGCCAGAAATCATCTTGCCTTTTGGACGGCAGGATCTAGCCGATTTTTTATGTGTTGATCGTGCAGCTATGATTAAAGAAATGCAAAAATTACAGCGTGAAGGTTTAATCCAGATTCAGGGCCGGAAAATTCGCATAAAGGATGTGGACAGTGGCAGATCAATGGTATGAGCCTCTTATTAAACGCGTACCGGCACTAGACTCTGAGCAAGGTATGCATCGTCATGCAGTACTCATTCCGTTGCTCAAGACGAGGGGGGAGTGGCAGGTTTTATTTGAGGTGCGCAGCCAGAAATTGCGGCGTCAACCGGGGGAAATCTGTTTGCCTGGTGGGAAAATAGAAGGGGATGAATCTCCTTTGATGGCAGCGTTGCGAGAGGGACAAGAAGAGTTGCTGGTAGCGCCTAACCAATGGACGTATCTCTTTGCCAGCGATGTGTTGTCCTTACACTTTAATAGCATTGTCTACCCCTTCGTTGCCCAGTTAACGGATTATCAAGGTACATTTTTGCCGGATGAAGTCGATTCAATTCTACAAATACCCTTAGAATGGTTTAAGTCGCACGAGCCCTCGTGTTATTTAAATCATATTACGAGTGAACCAACCGCTGATTTTCCATTCCATTTAATTCCGAATGGCAGACAGTATCAGTGGTACAGTGGGAGATATCCGGTCTATTTTTATCAGTATGAAGATCAGGTGATTTGGGGCTTGACGGCGCGCATCATCCGAACGGCTGTTGGGATTATGCGTCAGATGGGCACAGACCTAGAAGCGGTTTTGGAGAGATTATAAAAAATCCTTGACAAAGGGATGACAGGTTCATATAATGTCACTCGTGCTATCTTGAAAGGCACAACCGATGGTGGGATTAGCTCAGTTGGTTAGAGCGCCAGATTGTGGCTCTGGAGGTCGTGGGTTCAACTCCCATATTCCACCCCACGATTTATCATATTGGGGTGTCGCCAAGTGGTAAGGCACGGGACTTTGACTCCCGCATTCGTAGGTTCAAATCCTGCCATCCCAGCCAATGAATCATTAGCTCAGCTGGTAGAGCACTTGACTTTTAATCAAGGGGTCGAGGGTTCGAATCCCTCATGATTCACCAAAACGGAAATAGGCTTTCTATTTCGTCAAAAACCCCGATTAGATCGGGGTTTTTGTTTGTTTAAACGAGATGAAACCCGTATGATACGGCTGCGTTGGTCCGTGTAGCGACAAGCGATGACGATTTCATTGATCGGTGTTTTCTCAAGTGGACTTATGGTAAGATGATGTGTATTGATCAGACGTGCGACGATCGCACAAGTATAGGAGGCAAATCAAGTGGAAAAACTGATCGGCAATGCAATTTTTGGTCAGTCCGGTGGCCCAACTTCTGTTATTAATGCCAGTGCGGCTGGTGTTATTATGACAGCGCTCAAACAAGAAGGCGTTATTGAAAAAGTCTATGGTGCTGCACACGGGATTGTGGGGATGTTGAATGAAGAATTCTTCGATATGGGTGAAGAAGATCTCAAGGAATTAGAGTTGTTAAAAACAACTCCTTCGTCCATGTTGGGTTCGTGCCGTTATAAATTAGCGGATGCAGATAAAGACGACACAGATTATCAGCGTCTGTTGGAAGTTTTCAAAAAATATAATATTCGTTATTTCTTCTACAATGGCGGAAATGATTCGATGGATACTTGTAATAAAGTTTCCAAATATATGCAAAAAGTGGGTTATGATTGTCGCGTGATGGGCGTGCCTAAGACAATTGATAATGATTTATATGGAACAGATCATTGCCCTGGCTTTTCTTCAGCCGCCAAATATATCGCAACCACTTGTATGGAAATTTACCAAGATGCACGCGTCTATAACACGGGCACAGTGGTTATTTGTGAAATTATGGGCCGCAATGCTGGTTGGTTAACAGCAGCCGCTGGTTTGGCAACTGCCGCAGGCTCTGGTCCAGATTTGATCTATTTACCAGAAGTGACCTTTGATCTGGAAAAGGCTTTCAAAGAAATCAAAGAAACATTTGAGCGCCAAGGCAATTGCTTTGTTTGCGTGTCTGAAGGTGTTACTGACAAAGATGGCAAATTCTTGCCTGAACTTATCGGTTCCGTTAAGGTGGATGCCTTTGGTCATAAACAAATGGGTGGTACGGCTCAGGTGATCGCCGATTATATTGCAG
>JAEZVR010000018.1 GCA_023420715.1 Bacillota bacterium
GCCTTAGCTATGTTATCACAGTCATCTACTTGACGCAAGCATCAAAACAAAAAAATCCTTATGCGTCAGAATGTGACCTCAGGCATTTTTTAAAATCAGATCTTCTTTTATGATATGATTTTAAAACGACTGTACCTTGTCTGCGTAGACGCAGCATCTCGATCACGGAGGAACCGATGTATTATCGCCGATCCATTTTAAAGGATTTATTTCATATTGGCGGCAATGACCGCCGTCTCTCTCGTTTTGAGAATATGTTTGGCTTGCCAGAAGGCATTTCTTATAATTCCTATCTTCTATTAGACGACAAAACCGTTTTGTTTGACGGGATTGATCAAGCGGTTAGTGAACTGCATATTGATGCGATCCGCACTTTGCTATCCGACCGCCCTCTCGATTACTTTATTGTGCAACATGTCGAGCCCGATCACTGTACCAGCATTAATGCCGTCATGCGTCTGTATCCAAACTGCAAGATCCTGATCAGTGACAAAGGCAAGAACTTGCTTTACCAATTTTATCCAGACGCACATTTAGATGGCATCGACTATGCAACCTGCTGTCAAATTGTCAAAGAGGGTGATCAACTCGATACAGGACATCACCTGCTCCGCTTTATTGCTGCACCGAACGTACATTGGCCAGAAGTCATCATGACCTATGACGAAACAACGGGCACTTTGTTCTCTGCTGATGCCTTTGGTTCCTTTAAAGCCTTAGAAGGGCATCTGTTTGCGGATCAAGTTCCCTATGTCCGGCACTACTTGGATGAGGCTCGCCGCTACTACGCCAACATCGTTGGCCGTCAAGGGGCAGCCGTACAGAAACTGCTCAAAAAAGTGAGCAATTTCCCCATTAACAATATTTTGCCTTTACACGGTTTATGTTTCCGCACGCCGGAAACCATCGAATTAATTCTAGATCGCTACAACACCTGGTCCAGCTATGCCGTAGAAGAACCCGGGGTCGTCATTGTCTACAGTTCAATGTATGGCAACAACCTAATTGTGGCAGATACGCTTGCAGGCATGCTGGCAGATCAAGGTGTCCCCAATATTCGCGTGCACGACATCTCCGAGTCTGAAATCAGCACCGTGATTTCAGATCTCTTTTGTTTCTCCAATGCCGTCATTTTTGGCATGAACTACAATACAGAACTCTATCCCAAAATGGATGCCTTGTTGCGCGAACTCAAAATGTTAAACTTTGCCAACCGCCACATTTCATATATTGGCGGTATGAGCTGGGGCGGTCGCGGGTTAGCTATTGCACAAGAATTGATAGACAGTTGCAAAAATATGACAACCATCGGTGAGCCCGTCATCGTCAAAAGCGCTCTACGATCAGATCAATTAAACGAGCTAGAAGATTTGGCAAAACAAATTGCAGCAGACGTCAATCATTAAAAAAGCTAAAAGGAAGCGGCGCCTTACCGGCGTCGCTTTTTTTCGGTACATCCAACTGAGTTTGCTATAATGAAAATATCTTGTCATTTCGAGGTCTAGCATGACATTTCAGGAAATCTGCGAACAAACCCAATTACCCCCAGAAGCCGTTCGCTTTTATGTGGAATCAAAGCTCATTGCTCCTTTGTATCCTAAACGCAACACACCAGATGAAGGTGAATATTCTCAAGAAGATGTCATCCGACTATTGGCGATTCAAAATTTGCGGCGTTTAGACGTCAGCATTGATGACATTCGCATCATTCTATTAGACCCGTCCCGTGCACAGCAGATTGTCGAAGACACCAAAGCGCGCATGCAACAATTAATCACCATTACAAATAACCGCTTGGAGCAATTTGACTTGCTCGATCTAGCCGTGCCTTACGCACCAGAAACCCTATTGCTTTATTTATCGCAATTTCATTTTTCGACGCCCCTTCCAAGACGTGATATCGATCAAGATGAAGGGCATAAAATCCGCAATGATATCGCCGAGCGTGAGCATGAAATTCAGGATCTGTTTAACCGAGTCAATCAGCTCGACCACAAGCGCAAAAAACAACGTCGTGCGCTCATCTGGATGACGATCCTCCTGCTCATCATGATTGGCTGGATTATCGCACCGATATGGATGGCTTATTTAACCCTCTAATCCTAGAAAGGCCTCATCATGTCTAAACCTTTGAACGCAATCACAGTATCTTTTCTTTGTTGCCTTTGCTTGAGCTTGGTTGGTTGTAATGACCTGCCAACGCCACATCAAATACCTTCTAGTGAACCACAAACCCCAAGTGCATCTGCGAGTTCAAATCCATCCGCCGAGATGCCGTCCATTCAGCTCATTCAACAACCAAAGGCCGATGATGCCCTCACCCCCCAAAAAACGGAAACCTGGTCAAGATGGCCACAAAAAAGCAGCCTGGATGTCAACTTAAACATTGATCTCAGTCACTATATCGGACGCGAAAAACAAGCCAGCCCGCTCAAAGGGATTACCGTCATCCTAGATCCTGGCCACGGCGGTAAAGATCCTGGTGCTGTTGTCACAGACGCACAAGGTCAGACCATTACAGAAAAAGCATTGAACTTGGAAATCGCCAATCGTCTTAAACCGCTTTTGGAAGAGCTCGGTGCAACGGTTATCATGACACGAACAACAGATGAATGGGTCTCCTTATATCATCGCGTTGGAATCATGGGACAGTTGTCTTTAGATGCTTGGGAAAAGCAAGCACAAATCCAAGGCATGGAATTACCTTGGTTGAAAAATCTCAAAACCAAGATGCAAACCATGATCGACATCAATGAAGATACCATCGAGAGCAAGGGGCGCGGCATTTTTCAAGGTATAGGGGCTAGCACAGAGGTGCGTCAACTGTTTGATGCCCAAAAAAGCCTCAAAAACATCATCTATATTTCAGTACATTGTAATAGCAATGGGGAATCAAACGCCGATGTATTTGGCACCCAAGTATACATCGCAACCAACGATGGGATCTATTTGGACGAAAATGCCTCAAAAATGAGCGGCATTCAAGCACACGAATATGAGCCAGTTAACCCAAATTATCAAAACTACGATGATCAAAGTCGTCTTCGATTAGGCAAATTGGTTTGGGAAGGCGTTACACAACATGAACCCGCTTTGATCAATCCCCAAGACACGCAACCCGTTAAAAACGGCAATTATGCCTTTATTCGCGAAACCAA
>JAEZVR010000023.1 GCA_023420715.1 Bacillota bacterium
GTCATTCTTGGGAATGCGGACGTATATTGGGAATCGGACATTCTTGAAATCTTATTAAGTGAACAAAAAGATCCCGTATTATTGGCAGATTCCTCACGCTTGGAAGAGGGCGATTACTTATTTAAAATTGAAGATGAGTGCTTGTTAGATCATGGAAAGGATCTAAAATCGCCCAATATCTCGGGTGAATATGTCGGCTTGGCCAAATTGTCATCGAGCATTCAGCCTTTAATGCTTCAACGTTTGGATGAGATGATCCACAACCAAGAACATGGTGTCTGGTGGGAGAATGTCTTATATTCCTTCATCGGGGAACGGCCGATTTATGTGAGAGATATCAAAGGACATTTTTGGGCGGAAGTCGATTATATTGAAGATTATCACCGAATTTTATCGCATCGTCAGGTGTCGCTTGAATCTGTAAAGCGGGAGTTTTAAGCCATGTCGCGGCGTCATCCATCTGCTTTTGGCTATTTTTTATTAAAACTTATCTGTGTCATTTTGGGCATTGCCGTCGGCTTTTTAGCGGGCATTTATTGGCTACTTTCCCAGGTGACTTATGTGCCTGTAACCCTTGATTCGGCCAAGCAATATCAACAAGATCTCCAAAATGGGATTATTTCAGTTGCTGTCGATGCCGACCACCTCATTAAGCCCGTTGCACAAAAACAAAAGGGGATCGAACATTATTTGATTGCCGGAATTGATGCCCGAGAAGTGGGTGCAGCTCGTACGGATAGTATGATGATCCTGACAATCGATCGAAATCATCGTCAACTTAAACTCACATCTCTCATGCGCGATATTGAGGTTGCACTACCTGGTCGCCAAGATGCGCACGACAAACTCAATTCGGCATATGCACATGGTGGCATTGGGATGCTGATCAATGTCATTAATGAATCCTTCGATTTAGACATTCAATCGTTCTTTATCCTAGATTTTTATAAAGCTGTACACCTTGTGGACGCTGTGGGCGGTGTGGATGTGACACTGTCCGATGCGGAAGTTGCTGCGACAAATATTGTGATGAGAGAAATGCGCAAATTGTTGTCAATATCAGAAAATGAGGGTACGATTGAGAGAAGTGGTCAGTTGCATTTGAATGGCCTCCAAGCGGTTGCATGGTCGAGGGTGCGCGAAATTGGAAGTGATCACGCACGAACAGGGCGTCAACGCGAATTAGTTTCGGCTTGGATGAAGCAATTTAATCAGCTTTCTTTTTTTAAAAAGCTAGCTGCTTTGCAAAAGGTATTGCCCGAAGTGCAGACTAATCTCAAACCTTTTGCATTGATGCATTTTGGCTATAAGACGCTACTGACGAGTCGGTCAATTAAACAATACAAGGTGCCAAAAGACGAATCCTACTATCACACCAATACCGATAATTGGAATATTTTGTTAGATTGGGAACGGCAGATTTCAGACCTGCACCAATTCATGACAGAAAAAATAGATTAGGGCGGAGCCATTCATGATATTTCATGCGGTCGTGATGACACATCGTGGGCTTGTACGGCGTAATAATGAGGACAATTTTTATTTTGATGGATTGTCGCTGAAGAATCCTGCCATGGATATGCAACAATACCGGTTGAGCACCTGTTCTCAAGTGAAGCTATTTTCCGTCTGTGATGGCATGGGTGGGGAAGCATTGGGAGAAGAAGCCTCTCAGATGGCTATTTCTGGTTTAGCTGAGGTTGAACAGGCTTTTCAATCAAATCCTGATGCCTCTTTTCGTGAAATTTTCCACGGTTATCTAAATCGCGTCAACCAGGATATTTGTGCTCGCATTCTCTCTAATAATGGGATGCGGATGGGCACAACACTTGCAGGTGTCTTGTTGAGGGACGAGACAGCTCAAACCATCAATTTGGGCGATACCCGTATTTATTTGTTTCGAGATGATGTTACTTATCAACTATCGGTGGACCATACACACGCTCAACGACTGGTGGATATGGGCATTTTGACGAAAGAAGAAGGGGAGCGCCATCCGGAACGTCACCGCCTGATGCAACATTTAGGGCTTTTTGTTGAGGAGCGCACCCTTAATCCATATATGTCAAAACCTTTTTGGTTAAAGGCTGATGATCGTATTTTAATTTGCAGCGATGGCTTATCGAATGATTTTGATCAGCAACAGATTTTTAAGCACATCAAACGGTATCCGAATATAGAAGAGGCGGCAAAGAAACTGTTGAAGTGTGCACTGAATAAAGGGGGGCGCGACAATATCACATTGATTCTCATTGCGATCGATAGTGTTGATGAAGCCAAACATAAACAGATTCGCAATGTGGATATTGTCAGAACACCGCCTTTGACCCCAAATGATCATCCAGTAGATGGTAAGACAAAAGAAGTGCCCAGTTTGTCTGCTTTATCTGAAGTTGCTTTTGAAGCCTTAGACGATCCAGAAGCCGCTTCGACGCCCTTGTCATCTCCTCAAGGTGACTCTAAAACCACCTCTGTGCAACGCGTAAAAGGAGATTCGCAGGATATCTCGAAAGATATGATGAATCCGCCTGTGGAGAATAATGTTATGCCAGATCCCTACCCAATTGAGCATCCCAAGCCATCCCAGCATCCTGTTCGCCCGGTGCGATATCCAGTTGAAACTTTATCTGAAGCCGATTTAGAGCGGTTTAAGGCTGCCCAGGAAGCAGCTCGACAGCGTCAACAACAAGCTTCACCGGTTCTACCAACAGCAGATGAATTGGCACGCCATCATGCAGCTATGCAACGAGCTGTTAAAAATCGTAAACCTCAACATAATGTCGGGGCACCAGCTGTTGTATTACACACCAGCAGAGCGGAAAGAAGACGACTGACAGATGTTGGTGTCAATCAGACAACATGGCCAAAAAACGGCGCACTTGAAGATTCGAAAGCTTTGAACACTGAAGGTCGGGCTGGGCGCAAAAAAGGACTGTTTCGCTTGTTTTTGATCTTTATCTTAAGTGCTTTAATGACCTTTGCTATAATATGGATCATGCTTAAGTGGCTTCCATTTCTGCCATTTTAGTGTTCAGCCTTAAGGTTATTCTGATCGTCCAGAAAGTATAGCGATATGATTGTTCCTTTTTCACCACCAGATATTTCAGCCTTAGAAATTGATTCTGTTGTAGAAAGCCTTCGTCTATTGTCAATCGGTTTTCCCCCAAAAAATACGATACAATTTAGAGGCAATTAAACAGTTCTCTTTGCGCAATGACATAAAAACATTACTGAGAACGATTCTAGCCTTATTGCACAAATAGAATGGAAGATTATGGCGATGTTGGAAGTTAAAAATCCTGTCTTTATTTCGGTCATCATGCCCATATATAATGAAGCGGCTTATATCCAAAATTGTATTCAATCACTGCTCAATCAAAATTATCCCAAATCCCATATGGAATGGATCTTTGTCGATGGCCAGTCGACAGACAATACACGTGCACTTATTGAACCCTTTCGCTTGTCTCATCCGGATCTGATCCGCATTTTGGAAAATCCACATCGAACCGTTCCTTATGCCATGAATATCGGCATTCGTGCCGCTAAGGGAAGGTATATTATTCGTTTAGATGCGCATGCAGATTATCCATCAGATTATCTATCTGCCTGTGTCTACTATTTAGAAAAAACTGGGGCAGATAATGTTGGAGGGTTGGCCATCACAAAAAGCAGAGGTTTTGTAGGTGGTGCTATTGCACAAATGCTCTCCTC
>JAEZVR010000157.1 GCA_023420715.1 Bacillota bacterium
AACACATCGTCGCCTTGATTTTTGCAACAGTTGTATCCACATTGGTCTTTAATGAACCCGCATAAGGCACATAAGAATCAACCCCTTCTTCGAACACCAAATGCCCTTCATCTTGATCGCTGTGTCCATACCGTTGCCAATTGCGTGCGCGGTTGGAACCTTCGCCCCAGTACTCTTTAACATGCATGCCATTCAAGATTTGTAATTTCGTTGGACTTTCATCGAAACGG
The DNA here is from genome assembly GCA_023420715.1 of Bacillota bacterium. Lineage (GTDB taxonomy): Bacteria > Bacillota > Clostridia > Saccharofermentanales > Fastidiosipilaceae > JAEZVR01. Next base: position 231 of record JAEZVR010000157.1, read on the forward strand.
GCAAAATAACGTCCCAGCATCAAGAAGTCCGCACCCATGGCAAGCGCTAAAGCCATGTGGTAATCGTAAACAATACCGCCGTCCGAACACAGTGGAATGTAGATCCCGGTTTCCTCAAAGTAGGCATCTCGAGCTTTGGCAACAATTTGCACAGCCGTCGCTTGACCACAGCCAATTCCCTTTTGTTCTCGGGTAATGCAAATCGACCCGCCCCCGATACCGATTTTAATAAAATCTGCACCTGCATCGGCCAAGTAACGGAAGCCATCTTCATCAACAACATTTCCGGCACCAACTGGCACATTGGGGAAATGCGTTTTGACATATCGAATTGTATCTGCCTGCCACTCACTAAAACCATCTGAGGAATCAATACACAAAACATCGACACCGGCCTCCACAAGAGCAGGCACCCGCTCTGCATAATCTCTTGTATTAATACCGGCACCAACCACAAGGCGTTTTTGATCATCAAGAAGTTCTAAAGGATTTTCCTTATGCTCAGCATAATCTTTGCGAAAAACCATGCCGACCAATTCCTGGTGTTCATTAACAATCGGCAGCTGATTAATTTTATGATCCCAGATGAGATCGTTTGCTTCACTTAAGCTGATGCCTTCTCGCGCATAAACCAATTGATCAAAAGGCGTCATAAAGGCCTGAACAGGCGTCTGCATGCTTAGACGGGACACGCGATAATCTCGGGAGGTCACCATACCTAACATACGCCCATGAGCCGTTCCATCATGTGTGATGGCAATGGTTGAATGACCCGTTTTCTCCTTGATTTCTAACACATCTGCTAGCGTCGCATCCGGCTTAAGATTCGTATCCGATTGCACAATCCCTGCCTTGAATTTTTTAACGGTCTGAACCATTTGCGCCTGTGAAGCAACAGACTGGGAACCAAAAATAAAAGATAAACCGCCCGTTCTAGCCAAGGCAATTGCCAATTTTGCATCCGAAACCGATTGCATAATCGCACTCGTTAACGGGATATTAATTGATAGCGGACTTGTTTCACCCTTTTTAAAGCGAACAATGGGGGTTTTTAAACTGACATTTTCCGGAATACAATCTTTTTTTGTTAAATTAGGGATTAAAAGATATTCACTGAATGTTCTAGACTCTTGCTCATAGATGATTGCCATAACACACCTCATTGCGGATTTTTTGAATCATTATAACTTATATGACACAAAAAAGAACTGGATAAACCAGTTCTTTAATCAACACATTTCAGATGTCTAAAATGGCGTGCATCAGCATTCAGCTTTCCAAAGACCGTGCAAATTGCAATATTCATAAACCGTCGCTGGGCCATCTTCGATATCGAATTCTGCTCGAGGTGCTTCGCCTGGTTTAAGATCAACACGGTATGTCCGGTTGCCCTGTTGAACTGCAATAAAGGTAATGAAATGCTTTTCTTCCATCGGATGCACGACGCTGCCCACTTGAACCGTAATGTGGTTGCCCTCACGTGTCACTTCTGGCACATGCTTCTCTTTTGCTGCATCGACTGAACCCGCAATGAGCTCTTTCATCGGTTGACCGTCACAAGTGAGGGAATGCGTTTCCCCAAAAATAGCTTCAACAACATGTTGACAGCCTGCATCTGAACCTGCACAAACAAAATATTTGGACATGATAACCTCCATAAGTCTAAAAATACAAAGAATTAAAATCGTTATACCCTGTGCCGCCCTAGGCATACATCGTATTGACGAACGGGCATAATCTTGACATGATTATAACGCAACACAAGAATCATTTGGTGTCAAATCTGACACTTTATTTAAGGAGAATAAAATGAAAAAATACGATGTCGCCATTGTCGGTGCTGGTCCAGCGGGCATGACAGCCGCCATTTATGCAGCACGTGCCGGCTTAAATATTGCCTTAATCGAAGGACAGTTCCCTGGCGGTAAAATGAGCAACACGGACGTTGTTGAAAACTGGCCTGGTACCGCATCTATTTCTGGACCTGACCTGGCCACACAAATGTATGAACATACCCAAAATCTCAACATTCCACTCATTTTTGATGCAGTAACCCAGATTCTGCCGCCAACAGAAAGCGAACCAGCCTATACCCTCCAGCTTTCTGCAGATCAGCTTCAGGCAAAAGCAGTCATTCTGGCCCCTGGAACAACAGAACGCAAGTTAGGCATACCTGGAGAAGAAACCTATGCCACAAGAGGTATATCTTATTGTGCCGTATGTGACGGTGCCTTATTTAAGGGGAAAGATGTCGTTGTGATTGGCGGGGGGAACTCTGCTTTTGAAGATGCCGCATACATTTCTAAATTTGCCGCTTCTGTTCATTTGGTTTTGCGCCGAGATCAACCAAGGGCAGAAAAAATATTGGTTGATGCTGTTTTGCACAATCCGGCTATCCGCGTGCTCTATAACTACCTTCCCACGGCTTTTGTCGGCAACAATGAACACTTAACAGCTGTAACATTCACGCATCGGCATAC
>JAEZVR010000066.1 GCA_023420715.1 Bacillota bacterium
CACACACACCAACCGTCACCTCAATACCCGCTTGTTCCAACTGTGCAATGCCTTTTCCGGAAACCAGTGGATTCACATCTAAATGTCCCACCACAACACGAGCAATTTTGCGATCAATAATCAAGGCTGTACAAGGCGGTGTTTTGCCATAATGACAACAGGGTTCTAGCGTCACATATAATGTTGCCCCAGCTGTCTGTTCCACTTCAAGTGACAACAGGGCATCTCGCTCAGCATGCGCCTGACCATATCGTGCATGATAACCCGTCGCAAGAATGTTACCGTCTTTGACCACAACGGCGCCAACCATCGGATTCGGTGCGACATATCCCTCGCCCCGCTTAGCCAATTCAATGGCCATGGTCATATAGTCTGCGTCAATTTTTGCCATAAAAAAACCCCAGATGGTTACTGGGGCAATAGCGTATCTAAAACAGCGTTTCTCTCATCCAGACTATACTGTCGGCTTCGGAATTTCACCGAATCAGACCCTGTGGTCTTCGCGGGCTTTACCGCCGGTAAGGACTTTCACCTTGCCCCGAAACATCACGTATTATTATAAAATTCATCCTGCTATTTTGTAAAGATTTGCCGCAACTAACTTCTGCTATTTGGTTCATCTTGCAAAGCATCCTTTTCAGGCGTTAGGGGCTCATCTGCAAGATTTTCGCATGCTGTCGGCGGTTGAATCGTTAATTTAAGCTTAGCGATGCGGTTGTCGTCCATGGCCATCACTTGAAATTGGTAATGGTGGTATTGTGCAATCGGATGTTCATAAGCTTCCGGAATGCGACCCAGGACGTCTAGAACCAATCCAGCAACGGTATCATAATCGGCGTGTTCGTCTTCTTCAAAGAGCTGAAATTCGGGGACATAACGCTCTAAATCATCGATGGCAGTTAAACCTTCGACCATAAATACATTGTCCGCCACACGAATGACTTCTCGTTGTTCTTCATCATATTCATCTTGAATATTGCCCACAATTTCTTCCAATAGATCTTCTATCGTCACAATACCCGATGTGCCACCATATTCGTCTAATACAACTGCCATGGCCACATTTGCATTTTGCATTTCACGAAAAAGCGCATCAACCGGTTTAGTCTCCGGTGTTAAGTACGGGGGGCGAATGACATTTTTGAGATTAAAAGGCAATTGATCTTGTGCTTTTTGTTGACCTGCCAAGTAGAAAAGCAAATCTTTTACATGGAAAATACCCACGATATCGTCTATCGTCTCTTCATAGACAGGAATACGGGTATACCGCTCGTTCATCGCAACATCCAATACCGTCTCGTAGCTGGATTCAATATTGAGTGCCACCACGTGTGTACGATGTGTCATAATTTCTGACACTTCCTTGTCGTTAAACTCGAAAATATTTTCGATCATCTGTGTCTCATCTGCATGAATACTGCCACTATCACGACCTTCGCTCAGCATCAGTCGAATTTCTTCTTCAGAAACCGATTGTTTGGACATTTGCGTATCCAAACCCAAAAGCTTGAGAACACCTTTTGTCAACAGATTTAAAAATGCGGTAAAGGGTCTAAAAATCGTATCAAAAAAACGAATAAGTCCCACCACATAACGAGAAAACTTCTCTGGATTAGATATCGCAATCTGCTTTGGAACCAGCTCACCCAAAACAATTGAAATAAAGGCGATTAAAATGGTAATTAAAATCAGGCTCAAGGTTTGAACAGCCGGATATTGACCACTTGGATCTAGTACACGTGTCAAACGTGTGGCCAATTTATCACCCGCAAAAGCTGAAGACAAAAATCCGGCCAAGGTTACCCCCAGCTGAATTGTTGCCAAAAATTTGCCTTTATGTTCGATGAACTTAATCAGTTTTCGGGCAAATCGACTGCCTTCTTCTGCTTCTTTGCGGATACGACTGTCATTCAAATTGATGATGGCCATTTCCGTGCCAGAAAAAAAACCATTTACAAAAACAAAAATCAAGATGAGAATGATGTCAAAAAAAAGTGAACCGACATCACGCCCAAAAGTCGTTTGTACTGCTGTGCCAAATATGGCACTGATACTGCCACCGTCATCCACGGCTGTGCTTCCTCCGAACCACGCATACATCTGATTTGTGGTCAAACGATATACGATCGATAAATGTTAATAATATAACGAAAAACAAAGAATTGCGCAAATCCACCATGCCCGTCATAATAAAATAAGGTTTGGAGGCACCATGGTAAAATTTGTCCTTTTTGATTTCGATGGCACAATCATCAACTCTATCCCGCTCATTATCGAAACCTATTTGGTCACTTATCAACAATTCCATTTAACACCGCCGCCCGTGGAGCAGATTAAACAGGGCATTGGCGTACCTTTGCGCACCTATGTTGCGGACACGGTTCCCCATCATTTAATTGAACCCTTTGTAAAAGCATTTAAAGCATTTAATTTGGCACATTTAACCACACATATTGGAATTTTTGTTCCAGCCTGGCATCTAATCACAAAATTACACCAAAAGCAAATTCCGATGGGCGTTCTAACATCAAAACGTCGAGATGCCACCTATATTTCCCTCGACCAATTCGGCTTAACGCCCTATTTCCAGTGGATTCAAACGGCAGACGACACCAAAGCTCACAAACCAGATCCTCAGCCCTTGTGGGAGGCAATCGCTGGTTTTAATCGAGCGCATCATCAACAGATTAAGCCCGAAGAAACCATCTACATTGGAGACAATACCATGGATGTTTTAGCTTCTAATCGCGCGGGCTGTCAGACAGGCATTGTCGCCTGGACACAAATGGATCATCAGACGCTCGAAGCTGTTGGCCCATTTAGGTGGATTCACACCATTGAAGATCTCGATATTTGAGCAAGCCAAAACCTTACGTTTTATCCAACGCATCCAAAAACACAATCGGTTCATCAGACTGATATAAAATTTGTTGCCTGCCCTTTGACGGATTATATACGAGTTCATAAGTCAAACCACGTTCATAAGTCAAACCACGCTGACGCACATAAATGCCCCGATCCTGTGACGTCTGTCGCATGGCAACCACGTGATCATCCACAGACAGATATTCCCGATTCGGCAATAAACGGATCAGCGTCTTATCGGCAGTAGAATCGACTCCATTGGCCTGGTCTGGGGCTTCAACCGCGCCTAATAAAAGATATCGTTCCTGATCCAATGACTGAGTTGCATAAACATGGTCCACAATTTGTGATTGTTGCCGGTAATAGACAAAATGATGCGGATCGTTCTTTTCACGCTTCAAATAATCTAAAGGCTGGTTGCTGGCACGCTCCGGTAACAAGTCTCGATACCGAGCGACATTGGTGTCTACCAGCATGGATTGAAAGACAACACCATCTTCAAGATAAGCCGTCATCAATTGGTTTTGAGAGCCGGTAATAAAATACAGGGCGCGCCCATCTTCTGAAAAATGCACATCTCGACAATCTGCACCCGCTGTCAAAAAAGATTTGATACCTTTGGATACAAAAGCATATCCGCGGCTGGTTTTCTCGGACAAACGTGCTTGATAAGCTTTGGCATCTTCGATATCGGCTATATCGACCTTTTGCCCAGAAAAACCGCCTGACAGCTGATAAACAAGACCGTTTGAAGATTTTGCAACAGCGACAATATGGTCTACAGATCCATCAATCAATTTCGTTTCTTCACCATCGTAATACCAGAGTTTTGAACGGCGTAATTCCAAGGTCTTGCCTTGCAATTCTTGACGAATCAAATCGCGTTTTTGTTTGCCCAGATAAGTTTTTAAAGCGTTTTGATAGCGGATCATATTTTGTTTTGAAAGGTTTTTGGGTTTGATCGGACCAATAAATTGCTTAGACACCCCTGCCCTAAAGGGTGAAACAGGACGCTTAAACGTTTTATCTGTACGGGCATACCGATCTGTAACCGTATCCAAAATAGCCAATGTTTGAACATCTGGCTCCAGATAATAAGCTTCCCCTTGATCTGTCACACCAATAAAACGGCCAGTTTCGCTCAGCAGACGACTACCATCAGCGCTTAAGGCATAAAGGCCCTCCGCTTGCTCAACAAACAATTTATCCTGTTTTTCAGCAAAAGCATATAACTGTTTAATCTTCGACAAGTTGTAAGGTTTTTCTTGCCAAGACTCAAAGGCCTGAGTCGGAAGCTTAATCTGGTGTGCGAATTGATCCTGATCCAAATACACCAATTGACCTAAAACAGAAGACAGAATAAAGTCTTGCACATCGTGGGACAAAGTCAAAATGCCTTGAGCAGCATGCACCTTTAAATCATGCGTCTTGGTCATAAAATAGGCATTACCATAGGCATCAAGTTTAAACCTGCCTTTGAGATCCGCCTCAATCTCTTCGGGCCGACCAATGATCCCCTCCCGATTCAGCCTTAAGCAAAATAAATGATCTTGACGATCCGATCCTCGAACGACATAGTACAGTTTGGTGGAATTTGAACTGAGTTGGAATTGCCAAGATGACATCTCTGTCTCATCCGTCAATTGTACGAGTGGAATCACATCACCAGAAATCACATTTGCCAACAGGATTTGTTGTTTCGTTTTAAAAAAAATAAAGGGCTTGCTTTCGTTATTTCGCGTCAGAAAATGAATCATAATCGTGCTGATGAGCAACGAAAAGATCAACAAAACAGCCAAAGTTGCCACAACCACACCACGGCGAATAACCACCGATTTGGGCAGTTGAAAACCATCTTCCAGCTGACGAGCCGGCATCGTATCCAAACGGCGTGTCTTATCTTGATTTTTTTTACCCGCAAATAAAAAAGACCAGTCCTGTTTTGCATATTTAAAAGAATGCTTGACCAAAGAACCTAAAGGCATTTGTTGTTCTGGCACGACATCGGACGCGAGCCCTTGATCTGTTAACGCAGAAACTGGCATTTCAGTTCCTGCTACCGATTGATCCAAAGGCTCTGGCGCAGGC
>JAEZVR010000028.1 GCA_023420715.1 Bacillota bacterium
GGATAAGGCCGTCGAAAAGGCGGTTAAATTGATTCGCGTACAGCTCATCAGCGCTAAGCCGATGTCACAACTGATGCGGGCACAGCTTTTGGCACCCATCTATCAATTAGATCGCCCGACAGATGTCCGGGTGTCGGTTGATCCATCTTTGGTAAGAGGCTATGTACTCGCCATTAATGATGTGCGCTTGGACTATAGTTTGAGACATGCTTTGGAGCAAATGGCCAAAGATTTACACGACAAAAAACAATTAAAAGATTGGTCTACTTACACGACACCTGTTGTGACTGAATCGGGTACGGTCATCAAGGTGGCTGACGGCATTGCGCCCTTGGTTGGTCTTCAGGATTGTCTTAATGGCGAACTGTTGGATTTTGGGGCAGATCGCTATGGGATTGCCATGAATTTAACACCAGAACACATTGGTGCGATGCTGCTATTTGATGGATCGGAATTACAGTCAGGAGACTGTTGCCACCGCACAGAAACGACGGTAAGTGTACCGACAGGCCTTGAGCTTTTAGGTCGTGTGGTCAATCCGATGGGAGAACCGATAGATGGTGGCAAACCTTTACCGCTAGGTCTAGTCAGACGTCCCATTGAATCACCCGCACCCAGTATTGTGGATCGTTCGGGGGTTAATCAACCGCTGTATACCGGTATTACTGCCATAGATGCCATGATTCCCATTGGTCGAGGACAGCGGGAATTAATTATTGGCGACCGCCAAACAGGAAAAACAACCATTGCCCTTGATACGATTATCAACCAAAAAGATCAGGATGTGTATTGTATCTATGTCGCAATTGGTCAGAAAATGTCAACCGTTGCCAACTTGGTTCAGGTCTTAAAAACGCATGATGCCTTATCGTATACAACGGTTGTGGTGGCTTCGGCCTCCGATCCAGCTGGTTTGCAATATATTGCGCCTTATGCAGGAACAGCAATGGCAGAAGCTTTGATGCATGCAGGAAAAGATGTCCTCATTGTATATGACGATTTAACGCGTCATGCGCAGGCCTATCGAGCGATTTCTCTCTTGCTGCGTCGTCCACCTGGACGAGAGGCTTTTCCGGGGGATGTATTTTATATCCATTCTCGATTGTTGGAACGTTCAGCCAAACTCAGTCCCGAAAAAGGTGGCGGCAGTTTAACGGCCTTGCCCATTGTGGAAACCCAGGCGGGTGATATCTCTGCCTATGTGCCGACAAACGTCATTTCGATTACAGATGGACAAATTTATTTAGAAACCGGTTTGTTTTTTTCAGGTCAGCGGCCAGCGGTTAATGTTGGTTTATCGGTATCCCGTGTCGGCGGTTCTGCACAGTGCACGGCGATGAAAAAAACAGCAGGACCCCTGCGTGTGAATTTAGCACAATTTCGTGAAAAGCAAGCTTTTGCTCAATTTGGTTCGGATGTAGATGACGAAACGAGAACTCAGTTGGATCGGGGTCTGCGTTTGTATGAATTATTGCGTCAGGATCCCCAGGAATCCAGGCACATGGCCGATTCGGTTGCCCTGCTGATTTTGGCAAATGAAAACCAATTTGCCCAGGTTTCGTTGTCTGATGTTCGCCCTTTTGCACGCGCTTTTTTAGATCATCTGTATCAAGCAAATAGACCGGTTTGGGAAGCGATTTCAACAGGTGAAGCCATTTCGCCAGAAACACGCACAGCCTTATTAGATACGCTCATCACATTTAAGGCGGTTTGGTCGAGGAGCACGGGGGATGGCACAACTATCTGATATCAAAAAACGCATGAAAAGTGTTGAGTCCATCCGGAAAATGACCAAAGCGATGGAACTGATCAGCAGTGTTAAAATGCGTCAATCGAGGCAATTATTTGCCAAGGCTTTGCCTTTCTTTTCGCATTGTACGGCAACCTTGCTGGATATGTTGGCCAAACATCCGGATTTCCATTCGCCAATGATCGAAATGCGCGAAAAAAAGCCGGGGGAAACTTGGCGTGTCCTCTTGTATGTGATGACGAGTGACCAAGGGTTGGCTGGCACATATAACATGGATGTGCTCAAATCGACCAGGCGACTGATCGATTTTCGGCGCCAATCCATCCTGGATCAGGGATTGGTACCCGAGTTTCAACTGCGTGTGATGGGTAAGGTCGGTCGTGAAACGCTGATTAAAGAAGGTTATCCAGTGGATGAAACGTTTTCTTTTTCAATAAAAGATCCAAACTATTACGAAGCATCTGATTTATCCGAACGGATGTTAGAAGAATATACGGAAGGTCAGTTTGATGAAATCTACATGACCTATACGCGTATGCTGTCTCCGCTTGTCAGAGACTCTCTCTATACGAGATTACTGCCTACCGATATCGACGGATTGCGGTATTTGTTCGATGCGTTGCGCAATACCCCGGAAGCTAAAATTTTAGCGCAAGATCAGCATTTTGAAGCTGAAAATAGACTGAATTTTGAATATCCAGATGAATTGACGCCGATGCTGGCCTATTTATACAGTACGACCTTAAGTGGCTTGGTGTATGGGGCGCTGACGGAGGCCTATGCAAGTGAGCAAACGGCCAGGATGACTTCTATGGAAAGTGCATCTAAAAATAGCACAGAACTCTTAAATCACTTGGAAAAATGGCGCAACCGCATCCGTCAGACGCAAATTACGATGGAATTAAATGAAATTGTGAGTGGCGCCAATAGCTTAAATGAGGCCTAACGAAAGAGGTAAAACATGACAAAGGGTAAAGTAATCCAAATTATTGGGCCCGTTATTGATGTTCAATTTGAAGCACAAGAAACACCGCGGATTGGTGAACAAATCAATGTCACTCAAGATACTTTGGTCGTACCGCTGGAAGTCATGCAGGATCTCGGAGAAGGCGTGGTCCGCTGTGTGTCCTTTGTGCCAACCGAAGGTATGATTCGTGGGGCCCAGGCCGAGGCACTTGGTCATGCGGTAGAAGTACCTGTTGGAGAAGCGGTTTTAGGGCGTCTGTTTAATGTGACCGGAGAAACCATTGATGATGGGCCGGCTCTGGCGCAAACTGAACGGTGGTCGATTCATCGCAAACCACCAGGTTTTGTTGATCAAGAGCCAAATGCAGGTTTGCTGGAAACCGGTGTAAAAGTTTTAGATCTCCTTGTGCCCTATAGTCGTGGCGGGAAAGTGGGTCTTTTTGGTGGTGCTGGTGTCGGCAAAACGGTGCTCATTCTGGAGCTCATTCGCAATATTGCAGTCGAACATGACGGTTACTCTGTCTTTACAGGTGTGGGTGAGCGCTCGCGTGAAGGAAATGATCTGTGGCAAGAAATGAAGGCATCAGGTGTCTTAGATAAAACAGCCATGGTTTTTGGTCAAATGAACGAGACCGCTGGCGCACGTATGCGGGTGCCAATGACCGGGCTTACCATGGCGGAATATTTTCGAGATGTCAATCACAAGGATGTCTTGTTGTTTATTGATAACATCTTCCGATACATACAAGCT
>JAEZVR010000129.1 GCA_023420715.1 Bacillota bacterium
ATCAGCAAAACGGTAACAACCACAAGGACACCAATGCGAAACTCTCGGAAAGTTAATGGAATTTTAGGGGTTTGCGATGCGTCATTATCCCGAATGGAATCAACAGCACCTGAATTTACCGGAGCTGTCTTCTGCTGATGGGTCTTGAGCTCAGACGATGGTGTCTCGGACGTTCCCACCTGATCCTGCACCCCAACCCGGCGAATTTGAACAGGTGTTTGAGCTTAGCCACCTGACACTGCTGTCGGCAATTGTACCGGGCGCACGCCTGAACGATTTGCGGTTACCTGTTCCGGCGCCTTCCCCTCATCTTCTTGCGTGGCTTTGCGGGCTTGGCGAATCTGCGCCTGCCGCTGTTCTTGCTTTTGTATCGCCGCCGCTTTGGCCTGTTCAGCCAGTTCCTTGCGCCGTTTTGCCATCAGCTTTTGCCGGGCTTCTTCCCGGGCTTTTGCCTTGGCTTTCGCCTGATCTTCAGCCTTGCGCTTGGCGGCTTGTCGTTTTGCAGCTTCTTCCGCCTCTCGCTTGGCTTCTTCCGCTTTTCGTTTGGCCTCTGCCAATTCTTTTAACCGCTGTGTTCTGGCAGCTTGCTGTTGTTGCATCCGAGCTTCTTCTGCCTGTCGCGCTTGAATTAGACGATCGCTATCGTTGGATGTCGAAACCCGAAAGGTACTACCATAAACGGTTTTGCGCACATCCGACTTCATTGAAGTTGTGCTCCGAACTTCTCCTTTTACCACTTGAGCCACTTCTTCTTTTGTCGCTAATTCAATGGGAAAGACATTTTGTTCCCTCTGAAACAACGAATCGGGTACTTTTCCACGGAATTTGGGCAGATTTTGAATATCCGACAATTTCTTTTCTGAAAGTGATTTGGCAACTTGCAAAATTTCATCAATATATAGCTGGGTGCGCGCTCGATCTCGCTTTGTCATCAAGCCGCCTTTGAGCAATTCATAAAGGGGGCGAATCGCCAATTGCGTATTGGACCACAACATCTGACAACACGCATTTAACTGAACCGCCTGAACAAAGTTCGGATACTGATTCGCCAGCTGATTCAATGTAATGGCAGCCATATCTAAATGCCCATGCTGCAATTGACGCAGGGCACGATTATAAACTTCAACCACTTGGGTTTTCTTGGCAGAAGTTGTAAAGTGAACCACCGCATCGGCGAGGACTGGTTTATATTTTCTGACCTCAGCTCTCCAATTCAAAACGCTGATGCTCCTTTAAAGATAAGACGGCTTTCAGGGCACTTTCCAATAAATATAATGATCCGCTCATCAAAATCATCTCATTTGCTGGAACATCCTGCACCAGTTGACACAAGACATCACAAACAGCTTCATCAAAATGAAAGACATAGCGCGTTTTATTATAGCCATTTTGAACAGAATTATGAAGAAAAACCCGCTCTTTTTCGATAAATTCAGCCATCGCTTCAACACTTAAAGCTCGATCCTTTTTTTCTGCAACAAAATGAACGGTAACCCAGTTTAAAGCGTGTTGATCTGCCAACCAAATTCGCAACATTTCCTGCCAATCTTTATCCGCCATAAACCCGAGGACCAAATGCACCCGACGCATGGACCATCTGCGCTGCAAATCTTCAATTAACGAGCGGGTTGCAGGCAAATTATGCGCCCCGTCAAAATATAGATTTGGTTGTTCAAAGAGCTTGCTCAACCGACCCAACCATTTAAACCGAGGTAAAAGTGCCGCGTGTATTTGGCTTAACAACGACTGCGTTGGCTGGGCAAGCTGATCTTGGCAAGCCTGCTTTAAAAAACCTTCAACAGCGAATAATGCGGCGGTCATATTGTGTTGCATCCACCCTGGCCATTGACAATCCGAAGTCGTTGGAAACCAGTTGTTTATCGCGGTTTGATCAACAATCGAAACAGCAGCATGATGTGCCTGATTTTGCCATACCGCCCACAGTTTATCCGAAAAATCGGGTAGAACAACCGCCCGTGTCTGCGAATTCACAATGCGAAACTTAGTCTGCGCAATCTCTTCCAAAGTGTTCCCCAGTAGCTGTTGATGATCTAATCCAATGCTGGTAATAACCGCAATTTTAGGCCAGTCTATCGCATTGGTGGCATCTAAGGCCCCGCCTAACCCAGTCTCCACAACCAAAACATCCACTTGTGTCGAAAACCAATCATAGGCCATAGCCGTCCAGCATTCAAAAGGTGTGATCTCCCCCAACCCATGACGAGTCGCATAATCTTTCCCCAGCGATGACCAATGTGCATACGAACGCTCATAGAAGGCTTGAGCCATACACACTTCATCACACCAATCTGGTGCGATTGCCAATGTTTTAGGAACCTCAACTGCTCCAGCGTTTAGCCATCTGGTTTGAACCGCTTGATGTCTGGTCAAGAGGCGAAAGCGCTCTGTAGGGGACAAAATATGTGGCGAGGTAAATAATCCAACTTGGTATCCAGCTGTCGCCAACAAAGCGGCGGCATAGGCCGCTGTCGATCCCTTGCCGTTTGTCCCTGCCAAATGGATGACCCATTTTGGCTTGTCCATCACGCCTTGCTTCTGCAATAACCGACGCAAAGCGTCCACACCGAACCGACTATTGGCTACGACAGGGTTTTTGGCAAGTTCAAAACCCGGTGAATCCGCTTGGATCGCTACCACCCGATTCATCTAATGCCTCGAAACCTGGTGGCGAAAAACAGCCAGCTTACTGTAAAAATAATTGGCAATAACGACCAGAAAAGCTGCAATGACTTTGGCAATATCCGCATGAAGGCCAAAGCCATTGACCAAAAGCCATAATCCGCCATACTCCAGAACGAGACTCGTGACCAATCGACCACCAACAAAAGCAAGAAAGGACGTCCATATCGGACCTTCATCCCTAAAAACCCAGCGCCGATTCGTCCAAAAAGCAAAAACGAGCGCAGCAATAAAAGAGATGGTTTGGGGCAAGAGCCAAAAACCACGACCCAACCATTTAGAAATGACCGATGACGCCAACAAGGTACGAGACAACCAAAATGTCCCGACACTGACAACTGTCGTACATCCGCCAAAAAACAAATAAGTCAAAACAGATGTAGACAGCTTGCTCAGCATAAACTGAATACCGATGAGTAGCCACATCGCCAGCAAATACAGCAATATTGGCTGAGTTTTGGCACCAAAGAAGCATTGGCTCAATAAGGTTTTGAGCGCAAAAGGTTGAGGCTGAATGATTAAAACAATGCCGACCGCAAACAATACGCTCAGACCAAGAAAAACCAGCCCTTTGGTCAAACCACAAATCAGGCGATTTTGCCACTCAATCCCCCGATCTTGCACCGTCAAATCTGCATCTGTTGAGGACATTGGTTTATTTTGGTATGTATAAATAACCAACCAAAGCCCCAAACCAAAAAATAACGAAAAGAAATCCGTCAATCGATAGGCTGGCTTAAACCAAAATAAAACAACCCCCAGCATCGACCAAAAGAGGCCAGACCAAAGACAAATTGATGCAAATCGATGCTTACAACTCATTTTTTAATTCCTTCTCGTTGGCAGATAAAGTCGGATTAAGCTCATCCAAACTCATTTCAAAACCAGCTGCAAAATGTGCCAAAAAATAGTCTGCTTCCACGCAAGCCAGCTGTTTGAGTTTCTGTGCCGTTTGGTCTTTTGCCTGCTTAAATTCACAATTGCCAGCGTGTACTTCCTGACAGCATTTTAAATATGCCGCAATCGTGTCTGCCGCCTTAATGAGCTGTAACTCATCGGCCGATACGGTTTCGTGTTGTATGAACGGGGCATAAACGGCCCGAAGTGCCTCTGGCAAAAACTGCAACAGTCGCTGTTCTGCGGCTTGTTCCACAGCCTGATAAGCCGATCTCAATGCTGCGTCATAATACTTAATCGGCGTTGGCAAATCTCCGGTCAATGTCTCTGTAAAATCATGGAACATGGCTTGAACCGCAAGCGCATTAGCATCGATCCTGGGCAAAGCTTTTCCAGTTAAATTGAGATTTCGAATCATCCCTAAACAATGTGCGATAACAGCAACCATTAAGCTATGTTCAGATAAATTTTCCGACTGAAAATTATGCATTAAGCTCCATCGCTTAATCAATCTCATTCGGTCGATCATCGCAAAAAAACCATATTGTTGCGGTGCTTTAGGCATCAAAGATCCCCTTTCTGTCTAGCTTCCTTTATTGCTTTTTCAAGACATTTTGCGAACCCATCATCGGCTTTTTAACACCTGAATCGAACTGAACCAAAATTAGTGTGTCCCCTGCAATTGCTTCCACTTGTATAACGCTTCCTGCGCCAAATCGTTGATGTGATACGCGATCACCAACCTTGAATTGCACCAAACCACCCGTTGTCTTTTTAACCGGTTTACCGTATAGCAAGGATTGATTTGCTGCTGGGAACAACGTTTTGGTGTTTTGCCAACGCTGCCCAGGTGCCTCTGATTTTCGGGGCTGAACAAGGTGACTGTCCACACCCTCGTAGCGGCTGTTGCCCACGACTTGTCTTGATTTACCCAAATGCTCCAAGCAGTCTTCTGGCAATTCTTTGAGATAGCGAGATGGCAGATAGCCTTGAGTCTTGCCATAGAGCATCCGTGTATTAGCACTTGTCACATATAATTTTTCCTTTGCCCGGGTCAGAGCAACATACATTAAACGGCGTTCTTCCTCTTCACCTTCAATTGAATCAACCGAACGCATGGATGGAAAAATGCCTTCATCGCAAGCCGTCAAAAAAACAACGGGAAATTCCAAACCTTTGGCTGAATGAATGGTCATCAGCGTTACGGCGTTCTCCTGCTGCCCTTCATCTGCATCTGTATATAATGCAGCTTGTTCCAAAAAGCTGATCAAAACAGCTTTTAAGGTCGGAGAATCCTGTTGAACAGTTGACATGGCCTGCCAATCATCCAAATACAGTTCATCCATATCGGTCATTTGGAGCGCAGAAAGCTGAAGATATTGGCCTTCAAACTCTTTGGCATCGGTCAATAATTCGCGCAAGTTCTCCACCCGATCGATATTCTGTTCCTTTTCGGAAGACGAACTGTTCAAAAGTGCATCAACCAGGCCCGTTTGTGTTTGAACCCATGCCACATAATCAGAAAAGCTCATATTTTCGTCTTGAAGTTGATCGCTCAGGGCTTGAATCAAATTTGCAAATTGCTTCAATTTACTGGCCTGGCGTCCAAGTGCCCCAAATCGCTCTGCTTGTGCACAGACCATTAAGGGCGCGCATTGATGTTCATCGGCTAGCAGACGAATTTTTTCGAGGGTTTGTTCGCCAATCCCACGTTTTGGTACATTGATGACCCGATTAAAAGAAACAACATCTCCAGGATTAATCACCAGTCTCAGATAGGCCAAAATATCCTTAATTTCCTTGCGGTCATAAAAGCGCAATCCCCCAAAAATACGGTAAGGAATGCCCCGCTCACGCAAGATCATTTCAAAATTTCTGGATAGCGCATTGGCCCGATATAAAATCGCAAAATCCGAAAATTTTAGCGGCGTATCCACATTGGATCTACCGCGCAACCGGCGTTGAATTTCACCAACAATGTATCTTGCTTCATCATATTGATCGTAAGCAGCATAGTGGGTCACTTTTTCGCCAACAGATTGTGAGGTCCACAATTTCTTTGCCTTGCGGGACTGATTCTTTGCGATCACCCCGTTTGCCGCCATTAAGATATGACCGGTAGACCGATAATTCTGCTCTAAGCGAATGGTTTTACACCGCTGATAATCTTTTTCGAAATTTAAGATGTTGCGAATATCTGCGCCACGAAAAGCATAAATAGATTGATCGTCATCTCCGACAACGCAAATGTTTTGATGTCCTTTTGCCAGGAGTCTGACCGCTTCATATTGGGGTGCATTGGTATCCTGATACTCATCGACCAACAAATATGAAAATCGCTCTTGATACTGCGCACAAATCTCCGGAAAATTTTTGAATAAGGTCACAATATTCACGAGGATATCATCAAAATCCATACTATTATTCGCTTTTAGATGTGCTTGATAATCCTTCCAAACCTGATAGGTAACGCGTTCAAAAGGGGTCAAAGTATGTTGTTTTGACCAAGATTCGGGGGTTAACAATTGGTTTTTTGCCCCACTGATAACCGACAAAATAGCCCGCGGTTTATAACTTTCTTCAGACAAATTCAAAGCGCCTAAAATTTGCTTAATCAAACGAAGGGCATCATCTGTATCAACAATAGAAAAAGCTGTATCATAGCCCAATTCAGATCCGTGCCGCCTCAAAATGCGCACAAACATCGAATGAAAGGTACCAATCCACATGTTCTGAGCAACACTGCCAATTAAGGCACCAACCCGTGCCTTCATTTCGCCTGCCGCCTTATTGGTAAAGGTAATCGCCAAAATACGCAGGGGGTGGACACCGCAAACTTTAATCAACCATGCAATACGATGGGTAATGGCCATGGTTTTGCCCGATCCAGCACCTGCCAAAACCAGCAAAGGGCCGTCTTGATGACAGACAACCTCCCGCTGTTGTGGATTTAAATTGTGCAACAGCTTCGCCTTCAATTGATTCATAGCAGATGCATCGGATAGATCATCCAGACTTTTATAATCGGCATTCAACTGACTGGTCATACAACCTCCGTTTCATATAAAAGTCATCTTACCCCATGATCTCATCTAAAAACAACACGGCCCACCGAAGTGGACCGTGACGCAGTTAAAACCAGTTCACATTTAATAAGTCGGCTCCAAAAGACCGTAGTGACCATCTTTGCGTTTATACACGGCACAGACTCTTCCGGTTTCCGGCGATAAGTACAACAAGAAACTATGTCCTAAAAGCTCCATCTGTAAAGCGGCTTCTTCATGCGACATCGGATCTAAGGTAAATGACTTGCGGCGGCGAATTTCTGGAACATCTTCCCCGCCCTCATCTGCCTCATCTTCAAAATAGACATGCATATACTTAAAGTCATCATGCAAACGCTTTGACATTTTTGCCTTATGTTTGCGAATCTGACCTTCCATGATGTTAATGCTTTCTTCCAATGCCGTCATCATATCAGAATCAAACGCTTCGGCACGGTAATAATGCTTCTGAATCTTCATGGTTATTTCGGCACAAACCCGATGATTTGACGCTTCTTTAAAAATAACCTGTACCGTGGCATGATCATCAAAATAGCGGTTAAACTTATCGAGTTTTTGATCGATTTTCGCCCGCATCGCATCACTTAACTTAATGCCTTTACCGGTCACATCAATCTTCATAAACCGCTCCTTCCATCGAGAATCATTTTCTCGTCATTTTGTCTAGTTTCTGTGTGAAATTAGACGGTTTAATTGTGCTATTTGCATTATAGCGCGAATAGCTTTTCAGGATCGTAATTTCAATCCTGTGAGAAATCATAAAAATTTGGTAAGATAAAACCAAGTTTGTGATCTTTAACTGCCCTAGCGACTTATTTGAGTGTCGACAACAGGGCTTTAGCATACGGATGCTTTGCTTCTGTCATCAGGTTTTTAGCAGAAACCAAATCAACAATTTCACCATCTTTTAAAAAAGCCACTCGATCGCAGAGATAATGCACCACTTGTAAATCGTGTGAAATAAATAAACAAGAAAATCCCACGGTTTTTTGAATCACTTGAATCAGATTTAAAATTTGCGCTTGAACAGAGACATCGAGTGCAGAAACCGGTTCGTCTGCAATGAGTAAAGACGGGCGGATCATCAAAGCACAACCCAAGGCGACCCGTTGCAGCTGCCCACCAGAAAGCTCATGCGGATACCGATCGTAATAGCGTTCGTCCAAACCAACGCGTTCCAGGGCTTCAATCACGCGCCGATACCGTTTCTCGCCCTTCGGCCATTGACGCAAAAATAAGGTTTCTTCCATTTGCCAACCAATACGGCGCAACGGATCAAAAGCGCTGTAGGGATTTTGAAAAACCATCTGAACCTCACCTTGCGTTAATGCCAAACGCGTTTTAAGCCGATGATGTGTCAGAGATTGTTCTTTAAAATAGATCTGCCCTTCTTCTGGATTCAATAATCCCGTAATCACACGCGCCAAAGTCGTTTTTCCAGAACCAGATGCACCAACAAGACCCAAAATTTCACCTTGACGGAGCTCGAGGGAGAGTCTGTTTAATACCGGAGACGCATTGTGACCAGACTTCGCATAGCGCACCACAATATTTTCCAATTTCAACAACGCGGTCATCTTGTTTAACACTCCTCTGGCAAGGCCAAATCCGACCATGTGACCAAAACCTGATCCGGCAAGGCCTTGTCCGGATAATAACAGGCTGCCAAATGCTCATTTCCCACTGGCATCAACGGAACCACGCCCGATTCACATCGGGGTTGTTTTAAGGGGCAACGAGGCGCAAATAAGCAAGCAGACGCCGGTCCACGAGAATCCGTCACACGACCCTTAATCGCCACTAAAGGCTGGCCCTTCTTATCGGGCGTGGGCACACAGCCTAATAATAATTTGGTATATACATGTTTGGGATGATGACAAACCGCCTCAACCGAACCCACTTCAGCCACCATACCGGCATATAAAACCGTCACCTCATCACAAATGCGCCAAACCGTTTTCAGATCGTGAGAAATCAATAAAATGGATACACCATCTCGCTGATTAATGGTCTTTAATAAATCTAAAATTTGAATTTGTGTCTGAGCATCTAAGGCCGTCGTCGGTTCATCTGCAATGACCAGTTTTGGGCGATTAATAATGGACATGGCAATTAACACCCGCTGACGCTGCCCACCAGATAAAGCATGAGGATACCGGTTATAAAGGTCCTCGACATCCGGCAAACCCACGTCTTTCATAACCTCTAACACACATTGCTTGCGCGCAGATGCAGACAAGTTTGTATGAATTTTAAGCACTTCCTCAATTTGTTTCCCGATCGGTACAACCACATTGAGTGCGGCCAATGCATCCTGAAAAACCATCCCAATCTGATTGCCATTCAATTTTTGTCTGGCTTTTCCCGACAAATGTGTAATGCACTGACCATCTAACCAAATTTCACCATTTTGTGGCGTAATACCTTTTGGCAATAAACCAGAAATCGTAAGCGCTGTAATGCTTTTACCGCAACCCGATTCACCGACCAAGCCGACAATCTTGCCCTTTGGAATTTCGATAGAAACGTCGCGAACCAATTCTGCCCCTGTTGCAGACACCACTTTAAGCTGGTCGACTTTTAGTAACAAATCTCTTGTCAAGCTCTTTGCCCAACCTCTCCGAATGCTTTAAATCCTTTGCCGATGCAGAATGTCCCCAAAACCAAACACACAATGAGCAGACCAGGAAAAAGTGCATACCAAGGCGCTTGAAACATAAACCCTTGGGCATCTTTGAGCATGCGGCCCCAACTCATTTGAGGTGGTGAAACCCCCAAACCTAAAAAACTCAAAGAGGACTCTGCCAAAATCGCATTAGCAAATCCGATTGCCAAAGCAGACCAGAGTCTCGGCTGAATTTGAGGCAATAAATGAATCCCCAAAATGCGTCGAGTCGACGCACCAAGCAACATCAAACGTTTCACATAATCGCGATTTCGATGTTCTTGAATGCCACTGCGCACCACGCGCGCAAATGAAGGCATGAACATCAATCCCAACGCAATGATCAAAGGCAAAACGCCATTGCCAAAAACCGCATAAAACAGCATACCCATTAATATGGCTGGCATGGCTAAAAAAGCGTCATTTAGGCGGCTAATCCAATAGTCCACCCAGCCCCCTAAAAAACCTGCCAATCCGCCTAAAAGCAAGCCACCGCATAGACCGATCAGCGCTGTTCCCCCGGCAATCATGAGCGTTGTCGGAAAACCATACATCGCCCGCAAAAAAACATCTCGCCCATAATTATCTGTGCCAAAAAGATGCGCCGAAGATGGCGCCATAAAGCGCTGCTGTAACTGAATACGATTGGGATCATCCGTATATACAACCAAGGTTAGAATATAGAGTAAGGCTGGCAACAAGACCAAAAGCGTGCCAATCCAAAAGTAAAATTTCGCAACAGACTTTGCCGGTCGATGCTTGACATATTGTTGGCGGCGCACTAAGACAGATCGATGTGGAGAAGGTCTTTTCATGAGCGATGTCCTTTCCACTTGCCAAAAGGACGAGCTGTTATTCTCAATCTAGGATCTGCATATTGGTTTAAAATATCCACGAAAAAATTAACAACGACAACGAAAAAGGCAATCCATAAAATAATGCCCTGACTCAAGGGAAAATCTCTCGCTTCGACTGCCGTAACCAACAGCCGACCCAACCCTGGCAGTAAAAAAACCTGTTCGATAATCACACTGCCACTAATGACCTCTGTCAAAATTAAACCCAAGGCCGTGATGGTTGGAACCATGCTATTCCGCAACACATGATGCCGTAAAATACGACCAAGCGAAGCACCTTTACTCCGAGCGGTGCGGACATAATCCATGGACCACTGTTGTGCAATCGCATCCCGTAAAAAAGAGACCACCATGGCCAAACGACTTAAAGCGATTGCCAAAGCAGGCAATGTATATTGCGCCAGCCAACCCCCGAATCCAAGATGGGGTTGTTGAATACCGCCTGTATGGGCAAACCGGAAAACCAACATCAGCAAAATCGCCATAAAAAAAGGCGGAACCGCAAGAGTTGCTTCTGTCAGGGTACTAATCGTCAAATCGACCAGTCCACGAGGACGAATTGCGGCGAGGATACCCAAAATCAATCCGAAAATCAAAATCAGCAAAAATGCATATCCCGCCAAAGATAGGGTGGTCAATGCCGCCTGACCCATCAGTCGACCAACGGGCTGTCCAAAACGGATCGAATCCCCTAAATCTCCAGTGAGCAGGCGGCCCAAATAACGCACGTATTGTATGGGAATCGGCTGATCCAGACCATAGGTTTTCTCCAATGCTGCCACCCGCTCTGGCGTGGCATCCAAACCCGCCAAAATTTCCGCACTATTACCAGGGATAACCGTAAACATCAAAAAAACAAGTGTCACAATCAGCCACAACGTGACCAGCATATCCCTGAATTTTTTGAGTAATGTATATCCCATACCCAATGCTTTCTAAACGGTTATGACGGGTTGCTAGCTGTATCAATAAAGTACACATTGTACATATCTTGAACATACATTGGATATGTCGTGTAGCCCTCAATGGTGTTTTTTACAGCCGTTTGAACCCCAGGATTCTGCAAAAAGACTGACGCGTGCTGATGTGCCAAAATCGCCTGCATCTCCTTATATAATTTAGCACGTTCCTTTTCGTCGACGGTTTGCCGGGCTTTTTCGGTTAAATCATCGTAAGTTGCATCTTTAAAATTGATGAAATTATTTTTTGCTGACGAAGCATAGCGCCCCAAAACCGTACTCGGTGCCGCATAATCAAAGGTGAGTGCAATAACCGTAGACTGATACGAGCGCCCCTTATAGACATCGCTCAACCAAGTACCCCAATCAACCGTTCGAATCTTGGCTTTAACACCAATCTGCTCCAGCTGCGCAGCGATTAATTCAGCCGTCTGCACATGAATCACATAATTTCCTGGAACCGTAATGGTCAATTCAAGTGGTTGTTCTACCCCGGCCTCTTTGAGCAAAGTCTTTGCTTTTTCGATATCGACAGTCTGTTCTTTGGACAACGCCTCGTTATAAAACAATTTCATGGCGGGCGCCATTCCAGAAGCCAAAATATGCCCCTGCCCAAACGTTACACCATCTAAAATAGCCTGTTTATTGATCGCAAGCTGCATCGCTTCTCGCACCTTGGGCGAATTAAATGGTGGCGTTTCATTATTGAGCGCCCAGAGTTGCACCATATTCGAAGATGCCTCAATAAAGCGATACTGATCTTTGACCAAATCATATTTATCTAGGGTGAGATAAGGAAAAATATCAATCTTTCCAGCCTGCAAATCGACAAGGGCCGCATCTGCAGAAGGATAAATTTTAAACGTCACCTCGTCTAAATAAGCTTTGCGGTCTCGCCAATAGCCATCGAAGCGTTTAATTTTGACATCGGATTGCTGGCGATATTCTACCAGTTTAAAAGGTCCTGTACCTGCTGGTGAACCCTCTAGATTTGCACTGGATTCAGGGACAATGCCGACAGTCATATAACTCAAGAAATCCGCATTTGGCGCTTTCAGTTGAATACGAACCGTATCATCGCTTTCGGCCTCAACATGCTTTACAACCGCCAAATCAGAAATGAGTGGCTTTTGTTCATCGGCGAGCAAACCCGCGGCACGCTTGATGGAGTACACCACATCTTTTGCCATTAAGGTTTCGCCATTGTGAAAAGAAACGCCTTTACGCAATTTAAAGGTATAAACATCCGCCTGATCAGAAACCGTGTACGATGCTGCCAAAGCTGGCTCAAAATGACCATCTGGCATTAATTTCATCAAGCCTTCATACATGTTGTAAATGATCTCTTTTGTCCCAGCGGCAGCGGCCAGATGCGGATCCAACGTATCGGGTTCCTGTGTAATCGCCAAAACAAGCGATCCCCCAATTTGTGGCTTACCCTGAGCTTGTGTCTGGCTCTGTTGTGTCTGAGATTGCTGCGTCTGGTTGTCCGTCGGGACTTGTGGACTGCCACACGCCGTCAAACATAAAATACCTAGCGACAAAATCCCAGCCCATAAAGATTGCATACTTCTTTTCATACTTCATCCTTCTTCTCGATAAAAAAAGCCCACTACGCCGGTTA